>NZ_DBHIDN010000006.1:0-81469 GCF_057251025.1 Shuttleworthella sp. | reverse complement strand
CAAGCTATCGCCGTAGCCGTAGGATTTATTGATTTCTTTAATCTGTAAAAACATTCATATCCTCCTAGTGTTATGTTGCAATACGATTTTGACGTGAATCCTTTGCTTTCAACATCAAAAAGGGATTTTGATATATGTACAGTGCTGCTGAATTAGTTATGCCTAACTAAATGAGATAATTATAAAACCATGATTTTAATGATACAAGCTTTCAGTGAAATAAAATATAGATGACGGCTTCTACGCCGTATGTACAAACCTTGAAGATGATGCCGCAACGATCATCAGCATCAACCAAAAACGATGGCAGATAGAAGAATGCTAGGCGAGAGCTATACCAGCGAAAACATCATAAGAACGCTGAAAGAGATGAACATGCTGCTAGCACCCGGTGAGGGGTACATCCCGGAGTATACCCGCACTGATCTTACGGATAAACTGCACGATGTATTTGGCTTCAGAACGGATTATGAGATTGTGTCTCAGAGAAATATGAAAAAGATTTTAACGGCAACAAGAAAGTAGAAGTATAGCTAGAATTTGGAAACAGAACAGAAGCCCACAAATGGCGTAACTACGCGACTTGTGGGCTTCTCACTCTTAATTAACTGTCAAAGATGGGATTATACTTGCCCGACCTCTTTCTTGTCAAACACAAGCAGAAACCCTTCTAAACCTTCATTTAATTCTTCGCCAATCTCCTCGAAAATATCACTTTATGGATCAACATACTCTTCGGCTTTATATAAGGGCATTAATCCGGTGGGATCCAGCTGCTTGTCTTCAATAATGTTCCACTCACCATTGATGCCCTTTTCAAAGACAAATTCGTGTCTTGCATCATATCCGGTTTCTACACCTGTTTCTGCTATTGTTAAATATGTCTCCTCCTTTACACTGACTGATACCCTTGAATCAGAATCCTTTTTTACTTCATTGATATCTATTATGGTTCTTGCTTTGGAATATGTCTCACCCACAGATTCTAATTTTTTTCTAAATTCAGCTATTTCAACTCTTTGTCTTTGCTCTATCATAAAATTTCTCTGTGATCGAAAGACATTTTTACATGAGATATTCTCATCAGACAGCATGACAGAAGCTCTTTCTCTTAAGAGATTGTCTATTTTTTCACGAATTTCCATCTCATCTGGCTTCCCAGGTCCCATATTGGAGCTGGCATATATTGTATTAGAGAAACTCGAGAAAAACATGATAGCAACAAGTGCAAATGACAAAATCTTTTTTATATTTTTCATATATACACCCTTTCTGTGCTATTCCAGTCTTAATAGTTACATGAATTATAACTTGCCTGGCTTTATCATACTATTGACAAAACCCAACGAAGACGAAATCATCTTTTTGTGAATCTCTTATATTTTTCACTTGTTTGCGGAAGTGTTTTTTATTTCTCTGATAGAGAAAATTTCTTAAAGAAAATCGGACCCAGGAAGATCCCATCTGATGAAATCATCCTGAGTCCTAAACTCTTTAAGTATATGCATGTCTGTCAGAGCATCCGGCACAAGAAGCAATCCGGCAAATACTTCCTAGGACAACTGTTCCTCAAGAACGCTCTCAGCCTCAGCCAGAGCTGCAGGAATCCCCGCCGGATTCTTGCCGCCGGCCTGCGCCATGTTGGGGCGGCCTCCGCCGCCTCCGCCTACGAGTCCCGCAATGCCCTTGATCAGGTTGCCGGCATGAGCCCCCGCCTTCTGAGCGCCTTCTGTTGCGGTCGCCATGAGAACAACCTTACCGTCATTTGCGGAGGCGAGGAGGACAATGCCCTCTCCCAGTCTGGCCTTGAGCTGATCGCCCAGGTCGCGCAGGCCATTCATATCGACGCCCTCCAGGGCTTTTGCCAGGAACTTGATCCCCTTGATCTCCTTGACAGCATCCTCGACATTGCCAAGGGCCTCTTTTGCGGCGGCTGCCTTCATAGACTCCAGCTCCGCCTCCAGACCCCTGATCTCCTCCTGCATGTGCCCGATCTTCTCCACCAGATCAGAGGTCTTGGTCTTAGCCGCTGCGGCCGCTTCATTGAGTTCTCTCTCGATATCCTCGTAATAGGCAAAGACAGCTGGTCCGGTCAGGGCTTCAATCCGGCGAACGCCGGCGGAAGAACCCACCTCAGATATGATTTTAAAGGCCTGGATCTTACCGGTGCGCCCAACATGGGTTCCGCCGCAGAGCTCAGTGGAATAATCTCCCATCTCAACCACGCGGACCTGATCGCCGTATTTCTCTCCAAAAAGGGCCATTGCCCCGGTCTTCTTGGCATCCTCCTGGCTCATGATCTCAGTTACAACCGGAACATCGGCCGCGATGCGCTCATTGACCAACTTTTCAACCCTCCTGATCTCCTCTGCCGACATGGCGGAGAAATGGACGAAATCAAAGCGGAGCTTCTTGTCGTCGACATAGGATCCCTTCTGTTGAACATGATCCCCCAGGACCTCCCGCAGGGCCCTGTGGAGCAGATGCGTCGCCGAGTGATTCCTTGCGATATTGGCCCGGCGGTCGGCATCCACCTGAAGCGTCGCCCGGTCGCCCACCTTGAGCATACCGGAAATCATCTGTCCCACATGTCCGATGCGGCCGCCCAGCAAATGAATGGTCTCATCCACGCGAAAGATCCCCTCTGCCGTCTCAATCAGGCCGGAATCGCCCAGCTGGCCGCCCATAGTGCCATAAAAGGGAGTCTCGTCCACAATCACGGTTCCCCTGGTCCCATCGGTCAGAGCGTCAACCAATTCACCGTACTTATCCTCAGCCGGATTCACCTCCGTGGTCAGGACGCTGATCCTTGACCTTGCCTCCAGCTTGTCGTAGCCGACAAAAGAAGAGCTGATGGAATTGTCGATATCGTCGTAGACCGTTGCTTCCTTTCCCATATAATTGGAGGCCTTGCGAGCGCCGCGGGCCTTGGCTCTCTGCTCCTCCATGGCCGCCGCAAAGCCCTCACTGTCATAGGTCATCCCCTTCTCTTCCAGGATCTCCGCCGTAAGGTCAACAGGAAAACCGTAAGTGTCATAGAGGCGAAAGGCATCGGCTCCGGAGAGAACCCTCTCTCCCCTGGCTGAAAGCTGATCCTCGAGCTGGGCCAGCATGGCCAGTCCCTGGTCGATGGTGGCGTTGAATTTTCGCTCCTCTTCCGTCAGGACCCGGCGGATGAACTCCCGCTTCTCCTCTAGTTCCGGATAGCCGTCCTTGGACTCTTGGATGACGACATCCGCCAGCTCCGCCATGAATTCCCCCGGAATCCCCAGCATGCGACCATGTCTGGACGCCCGGCGGATCAGCCGGCGCAGGACATAGCCCCGGCCCTCATTGGAGGGCATGATCCCGTCCGAGATCATGAAGGTGGTCGACCGGATATGATCTGTGATCAGGCGGATTGAGACGTCGTCTGAGGGGTCAGCCTCATAGGTCTTTCCGGCCATCTGGCAGACCCGGTCCCGGATGGCCTTCATGGTGTCGATCTCGAAGACCGTCTCTACATCCTGCATGACGACGGCGAGGCGCTCTAAGCCCATGCCGGTGTCAATATTCTTCTGGGCCAGCTCCGTATAATTGCCGTGGCCGTCATTGTTGAACTGGGTGAAGACATTGTTCCAGATCTCCATGAAGCGATCGCCCTCGCCCCCCATGACATCCTCCGGCCCGTCGCCGTACTTGACGCCCCTGTCATAGTAGATCTCAGAGCAGGGGCCGCAGGGGCCGGATCCGTGCTCCCAGAAGTTGTCGGAGGTGCCGGTCACAGGATCCTTGCCGAAGCGATAGACATGGTCCGAAGCGACTCCGACCTCCTCGGTCCAGATCCGGTAGGCCTCGTCGTCATCAATGAAAATGGTCGGATAGAGCCGGTCCGGCTCCAGCTTCAGCACCTTGGTCAGAAATTCCCAGGACCAGTGGATGGCCTCCCTCTTGAAATAGTCCCCGAAGGAGAAATTGCCAAGCATCTCGAAGAAGGTCAGGTGACGGGCCGTCTTGCCGACATTTTCAATATCCCCGGTGCGGACACACTTCTGGCAGGTGGTGACCCGGCGGCGGGGAGGGATCTCCTGGCCCGTGAAATAGGGCTTTAAGGGAGCCATCCCCGCATTGATGAGCAAGAGGCTGTCATCATTGTGGGGCACGAGCGAGAAGCTCTTCATCACCAGATGGCCCTTGCTCTCAAAGAAGTCCAGATACATTCTTCGCAGCTGGTTTACGCCGAATTTCTCCATGGATTACATCTCCTTCTGACCGTCCGGGGCCGCAGGTCCCGGGCCGGTTTCTCTTTGGCTGATTGCGGTTGCACGGGCAGTTGTGCGCATAACATAGCAATTATAGTGAATCGACAGGTTCAATTCAACAGGACATCCTCGCGGAGATCCTCGCCGTCCGCTGCACTTGTGGCCAAGACATCGCAGCGCTCGTTGTAGGCCTGGCCGTCATGCCCTTTGACCCAGTGAAAGGTCACCTGGTGCGGCGCCATGACCTCCAGGAGTTTCTTCCATAGATCCACGTTCTTAACCGGCTTCTTCCCGGCGGTCTTCCAGCCATTCTTACACCAGTTGTCGATCCAGTGCTCATTGAAGGCCTTGACCACGTACTGGGAGTCCGACCAGAGATCCACCTGGCAGGGCCGGTTCAGCGCCTCCAGTGCCCGGATGACCCCCATGAGCTCCATCCGGTTGTTGGTCGTCTTCTTGTAGCCGCAGGAGAGCTCCTTGATATGCTCTTCTCCGGCCGCATCCACATAGGACAGAACCGCCCCGTAGCCTCCGGGCCCGTCCGGATTTCCCCGGGCCGCCCCGTCTGTGTATATGGTCACTCGCATCTTCTACTCCTCTATCTCAAAGATCATATTCTCTCTCGTCACATCCACGATCTTGTCCTTGAAGTTGGCCGCCTGTGGCCTGCGCTTGTACTTCTCAACCAGGTCATATTCCCTCCACATGTGACAGGGGAAGACCAGGTCGCAGTCGATCTGCTCCAGAAAGTAGTCCATGCCGAAGGCGAAGCCCTCCTTCATGCGGGGGTCTAAGACGACAAATGCCAGGTCGATGTGCTTGCCCGCCAGTCGGTTGATCTCATGCTTATATGCTCTTCCGATGGACTCGCAGTAGAGTTCTCCCCGCTCTCCCCAGTTCCACCAGTGCAGGTCTCCCGCATGATAGATCGAGAGCCCCTCCACCTCTATATAGAAGGCCACCCCCTCATCCGTAGACCTAAGGGTCCTGATGACCAGGTCATCGATCTTATAGGCAGAGACGGGGGAGACCCTGTGAATCCGTCTCTTGAATTCCCTGTCCTGCCCCTTGCCCGGATTGGCCCGGAGGGCTCTTGCGATGGGGATGTCATCGCTCAGGATATAGTTGATATCCGGGTGCCGCACGCCCTGCCAGTCCAGGACCTGGGGGGTCCAGTGGTCCCTGTGCCGATGGCTTGAGAAGATATAGAGCTTCTTATCCTGCGGGAAGGGCGGGATCTTCCCCCCGAAGACCATGCGGTCAGCCAGGGCATCGGGCGGGAAATAGTCGAAGAGGAGGAGGGTCCGGTCCAGCTCCACCAGATAGGAGGAGTGATGAATATAAGTCACCCGGATCATAGGCCGTCTCCTATCTGGGCATTGATCCTGGCAATGATCTCATTAGCCCTCGCGTAGATCTCTCCCGGTGCAAAACCGATATTGAAAGCGCCGTCCTCGTAGAGGATCCTTCCATTGACCATGGTCATCTTCACATTCTGCTTGCTGCCGGAATAGACCAGGTTCTTGAGCACATCATTCTCCGGCTGCATATTGGGCTGCTGAAGGTCAATCATGATCAGGTCCGCCTTCTTGCCTGCGGCAATGCGGTCGCAATCCAAGAGACCCATGGCCTTGGCTCCGCCCGCTGTCGCCATATAGAGGACATCCTCTGCCGGAAGAGCAGAGGCGTCCTTCTCCCGCACCTTGGCGAGCGCTGTAGTCAGATACATCTCCCGGAACATATCGAGAGCATTGTTGGAGGAAGCCCCGTCCGTGCCGATGGCAAGGTTGATCCCCTCTGTGAGGAAGCGGCTGACCGGGGCGATCCCGGAGGCCAGCTTGAGGTTGGAGGCCGGATTGGTGACGGCAGTCAGGCCCCTCTTCCTGTAGATCCGGAAGTCCTCATCAGAGAACCAGACACAGTGATAGCCGCCGCCCCCGTACTCATACATTCCCAGGGCCTCCGTCAGCTGGGTGGGCGTCTTGCCCCAGCGGTCCATGCACTCTCTGACTTCCCGCTTGGTCTCGGAGTTGTGGAGGAAGACCGGGCTCTTGTACTTGGCCGCAAGCCTTGCCAGGTCCTCCATCCGATCCATGGAGGTCGTGTATTCCGCATGGAATCCCACCAGCATGGAGACCAGGTCTCCCATCGCATTGACCCGGCACAGGTCCTCTTCCACGGCCTCGATGGGGGCTCCAAAATTGTTGAAGCCGGGCACCTGGACCGTTCGAAATCCCGTGTCCACAGAGGCCTTGGCATTCATGGGCGGGAAGAAATACATGTCGAAATTAGATGTGATTCCGGAGGTCAGATACTCCATGATCCCAAGGATATCCAGCCAATAGACATCCTCCTCCTTCAGGCAGGCCTCTCTCGGGAAGATCTCCCTGGTCAGCCAGTCCTGCAGGGGCAGACCGTCAGCCACCGTGCGGGCGAAGGTCATTGCCGTGTGGGTGTGCGCATTCTTAAATCCCGGCATGAGAAGGTTCCCCTTGCAGTCCAGCTGCCGATCCCAGACCAGAGGACTGTTCTCCTCCGCGACAGCCTGGGCCGGCCGGTCATTTCCGTCGCCGATGTAGACGATCTGATTGCCCTTGACCCAGAGTTCTCCACTGACAAGAGCCGGCTTCTCCTGCTCGTCTAGAATCATGATCTTGGCATTATAAAATCGGATATTCATCTTACACCCTTCTTCCCATCTTCTCTATCGCCCTTGTCACAAGGACTGTGAATTTCTCTGCGACCGCCTTCCCGGCCTCGATCACCTCCTGCTCAGACAGGGGACTTGGACTGATACCGGCAGCCAGATTCGAAATACAGGAGACACCGACCACCCGCATCCCCATGTGGTTAGCCGCAATCGCCTCGCAGGCGGTGGACATGCCGACCGCATCCGCTCCCATGGTCCGGGCCAGTCCGATCTCCGCCGGTGACTCGTACTGGGGTCCCCGGATCTGCAGGTAGACCCCCTCCTTCAGGTCAATCTCCGCCTCCATGGCCGCCCTTTGTATCAGCCTGGAGAGGTCTGGATCATAGATGTGACTCATGTCGGGGAAGCGGGATCCAAGCTCGGGAAGATTGGCCCCGCGCAGGGGAGAGGGGACGAAAAAAGAGATCTGGTCGCGGATCAGCATGAGGTCGCCCGCGGCAAAGCCCTGGCGGATTCCTCCGGAGGCATTGGTCAAAAAGAGGATCTTCGCCCCCATCATCCCCATCAGGCGGATGGGCATGACCACCTCTTCCATCTCGTAGCCCTCATAGTAGTGAACCCTGCCCTGCATGACGACCGTCGGCACCCCCGCAACATAGCCGATCACATAGCGTCCCGCATGCCCCGGCGCCGTAGACCTGGGAAAGCCCTCTATCTCCCCATAGGGAATGACCGCCTCTATCTGCATTCGGTCGGCGAAATCGCCCAGGCCAGACCCCAGGACCAGGGCGAGCTTGGGGGTGAAGGGGAGGCGGCCCTTCACGCTCTCATAAGCTCTCATCAGCTTCTCATAGGTCGGATTCATCTTCGCTCCTCTCTGATTGGCCCGCCCTCTTCGACCGGATTAAGACAGCCGGGGTCGGGCCTGCATCGGTTTCATTTCAATGAAAAAGCGGCTCAGAGTCCCCTCCGATCCGCATGTAAACTCTGCTATTCACTTTACCACGCGAGGACATTTCCCGCAATTCAGGACGCCCGTCCGACTTCGATTCCGGCTTCGATTTAATCCGCATCGAAGAAACCCATCTGACTTGACCTCCTCATACCTGCGCCATCCATTTATCAGGAATGACTGACACTTTTTATTAAGTTTTTTGTGTTAAACACCAGAAGAAAAAGAATAAGAATCATTGCAAAATTTACTCCCATCCAAAAGATATCCCGATGAGAGTATGTACAAGTGCTCATGATCTTAAGGAGAATCCCACTGTACAGATATTTTGACGGGAAAGTGAACTCCGCTTTGATTTGTTGAAGCATTGGCGCAAAGAAAATCAGAAGTGTCACCGGTACTGCAATCGGTCCGACATTGGTCTGATTTGCTGTTATTCTGCCAATCACTGCGCCAATAAACATTGAGATGATATCCGCTAAAATTGTAAACAAAGCCACAAATACCGCATCAAACGAAGATGTTGCCCCTGAAAGTTCAAATAAAAGCATGCCTGCAATGATGAATCCCATCATGGAAAAAGCGATCCCTATAAAATATTCATAAGCTTTTACACCGGACATGATTAATAGCTTTAATGTCCCTTTTTCTTTTTCTTCTGCCACAATGGTCGCCGTGATAAGAAGCGGGACTAGGATGGAGTGCATTAATATAAATGATGAACCATCCGATCCAAATTCTTTGCCCGCAACTATTTTTAAGACGATATAGAGAATCGGAAAGATGAAAAATATCAGGAGCATTTTTTTATTTCTTGTAAAATCAATAAACTGTTTATAAGAGACCGCACTTATCCTCTTCCCTATTTTTTTGATCCTGTACATCTGCTTTTCCCTCTTTTAAGTTTAAGAATATTGATTCTAGCGAAGGTTCTTGTGTATGTATCGAACAATACGCTTCATTCCGTATGCATTCGAGAAATGCCTCTTTGTCTCTATTCTGATGATATTCCCTTTTCACCCCGTCATTTCCGATAACCTGTATATATGCTTTGATATCATATTTTTTCTTTATTGATGCAATTGTTCCACTCTCAACCATTTCACCATCGAATAAAAATCCTATCAAGTCACACATCTTTTCCGCCTCCTGCATATTATGCGTAGTCAAAAAGATTGTTGTGCCTTCCTTTTTTAAGAATATCAGCAAATCTTGAATATCATGTGCCGTTCCCGGATCAAGTCCCCGAGTTGGTTCATCTAGAAAAAGAAGTTCCGGTTCATGCAAAATAGCACGGGCAATCGCCAGTCTTTGCTGCATTCCGCTCGACAATTTATATACCTCTCGTTTGGCAACTTCTTCTAATCCCACCATTTTTAGGACATCATCAATTCTTCCCTGCTCTACCGAGTGAATTTTAGCAACAACACGCAAATTCTCATAACAGCTAAGCCTAGCGTATAGTCCAATCGAATCTATTACAATCCCAATTTTACGATAGAAATCATCATCGAACGGCTTATTCCCGAATACCTTTATATTTTCCTCGTCGTATCTTAATTGCCCTGTCAGGAGCCTAATGATTGTAGTTTTCCCAGCTCCTGATGGTCCCAAAAGTCCAAAAACAGTTCCTTTTTTGACATTAATATCAATATTGCGAAGCACTGTTTCTCGGTTATTATATGAGAAATTAACATTCTCCATTCTTATGATATCGTTCATTAAAGACATAATGCTTGTAAAACCTCTTAAAATGCAGGATTTTCACGATTTCACTCTTTGTATCAACGCTATGCACTCCACATGAAGCAAGTGAACACAAAGTACGTCAAGTAGTTGCGTTCGTATGTGGGAACATATCCACATACTTTTTAACGATAGTATAAGGTTATCGTTAAAAGGTATTGCCTAGACAAACTGGAATTTATCAATTACTAATTATATTTTTTAGATCCTTACAAAACTTAATTAAATTTTGTTTTAAACTTGGTATCAAATATTTTTCTTCCATATCAGTTTTAAGATTTAAGTATTTAATTTCATCTTTGATAATTGAGGAACTTTCAATATCATGTGCCAGAGAATTTCTCAAATTTATCCAATTTTGACTTGGTGCATTTTCTTTGTAAAGTTTCTTAAATAATTTATTTTTACCTTCATTGTTACCCCGTAAAATCTTATTAATTTCACTTTGTATTATTTCTTTTCCAAACTCAGAAATCTCATTGTCTTTAGGAATTTTCTCTACTATTACACTTTTAAACATACTCTCTGTAATAATTAGTGAAGACAATACTAATGACTTTTTTATTAATTGTTCTGTGGCGGAATCTATATCATTAAATATGCAATTAATTGTATGTTCATATTTTTCAACTTTTATTGGATACTTCTTGTAATTATCATAATCAAAATCTGAAAAATCATCTTGCAAATAACGTAAGTATTCAGGAAGTTCATATTCGTATTCCGTTCCAGATGGTACTCCATAATAGTCAAAAATATTTGAAATTAGATTATCTGAAACTTCATTATTTCTTTCAATAAATTTTATTGATATGCCATATAACAATTCACTGGTATTTTCCATCAATAACTTATCTTCAATATATTCTTGAATCAAATTAGTTTTTTGAAATATATCTTGTGAAATAAAATCAATATATTCATGTAATGTTAAACTTTTACCCCACGGTAAATCTACACCCAAATAATCCAGTAATTCTTCCTCATTTTCATCTCTAAATCTATCCCACTCAACATAATTGCCAAATACAAAATCATCATTGCCAGTTTCAACTTCCGTCTCAATATCCCAGTCTCTAGGATTAAATATCATTATATTTATACCTCCATAAATTCTAATTTGTCTTTGTTTAAAAATAAATCCCATTATATAATTCCATAAACTCTTTAGCAAACTTTGCGACAAGTTCATGATCAAGTGCAGTTGCTAAGGTTTCTTCATTGTTTTCTTTATATGCAATTCATTCACTTGCTTCACTTCACCCTTTCATTTTTATTGTTCTATCCTTAGAATAAGCCTTCATTATCCCTCACATAATTGTTAATCGACCTGTTTATCTTCAAGTTCTTTCAACGTTCTTCCATCTTTAGTTTTCCAGGTTTTAGGTCCACTCACACTATATCCTAGAATAAAATCAGCTGCTGCCGATGAACTTGAAAAAAGAATATCCTCCGTTGTCACCGAGTTATTTACTTTTGAGGAGTCAAACAACTTCTTCCTTTGTTTCTGCATACCGGCACTTAATGACCTCACAGACATTTTCTCATTTAGTGTTGCCCCGGAAAATACCACAAACCCATCCACAGTCACTTTGCCAGTCGCATTCACTAATCCAGATGTGATATAAAGCAGTTCATCATCTACCGTAGTAGTTGATGAATCCACCTGAACAAAAGGCTCCAGTACCTTGTAGCCAAGTGCATTAATAAGTATCTTTACATTATCTACAAATTCCTCCATTACAGCTATCTGCGATTCTTTCATAACTGTATTTCGATAGGTGTTCTTTGTAAGCACAAGATATCTTTCTGGCTCTAGCAATCTCTACAAAGCGATTTTCAAGATATCTAATCAAAGCTTTATTGAAATCTCTGCCAATAAAGACAACAGCAGTACTCCAGTAATACTTTTCCTTTTCAGACTGATAATCTCTTAAATGCTGAACAAGTCTGTCCTTAACATTTTCTGCTTCTCCAATATATACGGAGTCAGACCCGTCATCTTCTTTACAAAACAAGAAGTATACACCCGCCTGGGTAATATCATCACGCTTACAAGAAGAGATCTCAATACGAGGTATTTTTATTGCCTTTCCATTCCAGTTTGATAACTCTGCAATAATAAAACTATCAGCCGTTCCATTTACAAGAAACAACTCTATCGATTTTCTTCCGTATGCCATTTGAATCACCTACCATTCAATATTTTTGTCTGCCCAACCTATTCTCAATACTCTCATCTACCCAACCATAAAAATTGAACAGATTTACTGGGGGTTTCACTGTTTTTTCAGTACTTGTTTTTTTGCAATCATAATAATGAAAAAACCTTATATTTCAAGCCTTTTTCACACTTTTACTTGTGTACTTTAGTCAACAGAACCACACTCTCACAATGAAGCGAGTGAACACAAAGTACGTCAAGTAGTTGCATTCGTATGTGGGAACATATCTATGAACCTTTTAACGATAGCATAAGGTTATCGTTAAAAGGTATTACCTCGACAAACTGGGAGTTATCTATGTCTTCCAAGATCATCAAAATTTCTTTTTAATGCTGCTTCAGTAAACGGGATAGCGCAGATCATGACAATCATCTGTGCTATGACGATAATCAATCCAGCAATGCCTGTCATGTCCACACTCTTTCCGTAAACGAATAGCATCGCCGCAATTGATATCGGTAGTAAAGCCAATCCACTGTAAAGCCATGTTTTACCGCTGTATTGATGAGCAAATCTCCAGGTTTCCTGATTTTTCATAGATCTCGTTGTTCGATATCCAAACGCATCATTAATCTGTTTTGGTCCGCCTTTCATGAAAAATTTTCCAAATCCAATCATCATAGCTGGTGTCAAAAGGCACATGATCAACATAAAAACCCAGAATCCCGTCATAGCTATTCTCCTAACAAGTTCTGATTTACAACCGGTTCAGTATGCCCTGTATTGTTTGCTCATCCTGAATCTGCGAGATTCCGAAACACTTTTTCCCAGCATCTTTTAGTGAGGCACCGACATGGTAACCGACTGTGTCATCCAGAATCAGGAAGCGATCATGAAAAACAGTCATGTGCTTTACCGTAAGATTTGGATATTGCGAATTAAACGTGTTAATGTCTCTATTACTAAGCCGCGTATTATTGAAGGTATAAATTGTCACATCAACACCGGGATTCTTCTTTGCCAGAATATTAAGCGTCCCAATATCCACATATCCATCTATCAGAACAATTTTCTTAGCTGCCTTCTGCACCAGCGAGATCAGAAGCTCAAATGCATCATAAATCTGCCCATCAAAGAATATTTTCTGCTCTGATTCAGCATGATCATCAATATAAGCAAAGACCTTATCGAACTTCTCATCAGTCTGTTTCTGATACTCAAGTTGTTTTAACTCAACAGCACTGATTCTTTCGAACAGAGCGGCATTACTGGCAATAAAGCGGCGCATCTCGACAAATGCATTGATGATTTGAATACTGACTTGAATGGCGGTATCGCTCCTTAGAACCGCAGACAGCATAGCTACTCCCTGCTCCGTAAAGACATATGGCATATATCGCCTTCCGCCTCTCCCCTTCTTTGAGGTCACAATTTGTGACCTCAAAGAATCATATTCTTCCTGCGTTAATTGGAACCGGAATTCCGCAGGAAATCTTTCTATATTTCTCTTGACCGCTTGGTTAAAAACTTTCGTATCCACTTTATATAGAGCAGCCAAATCACTATCCAGCAGAACCTGTTGCCCACGAACAATATAGACGAGATCCCTTATCGGCCTTGTATCAGTCTGTATTTCTGCCGATTCAACTGTTTTGATTTCATTATCCATAACGTTCCTCATGCATCTTGAGATGCCAATTTGGCATCTCAAGTTCTGTCATTAATTGTGTAAGCATGTTTTGCACAAATTCCAATTTGTCTTTCTGACATATATTTTTGTATTTCGACGAAAGTTAATTTTCTAATCTGCGTATTTGGATACTCCTTATATTTTTTCACTCGAAAAACAGGAGACATCGTTTCACAGGTTTTATCTTTATTCTTTTTTAGATATACTTGCAAGTCTTCACTATCTGCAAAGATTTTGTATGATAATTTGCCATTCTTGCTCTTAATCTCATAGATTCCACAAGATTTTCTCATTGTGTAATCAGCAGTTCTCAAATATAGCTTAGCAACTTCTAATGACTTAAAAGGAAAATTCCATCGCTGTAAGCCTCTATTTTGATCATGTTCAATACAGATGCATCTGCCACAAGTTCCACAGACATATTGTGTATGATTTTCCAAGCAATCAAATGGTTTTAAAAGTGGTGTTATTCTATTACTATCAACATAGCATTCCTTGCACATTTCAATATCACGCTCCCTCTGTGAATGCTAATTTATAAAACTTCTTTTTTCAGTTTTATATTCCATTATACTATATTCCCTACACTTGATAAATCACAATAGGCAGAACCGAAGTTCTCCAAAGTTTCATGCTGTAAAACTGTATCACACCTGCAAGGACGTTCGTTTCGTCTGCCGCCGCTATAAGGTCTCTAAATCTTCTCTTATGCGGTGGAATAAACGTTTTGATAGGACTAAAGCCTCTCTTGTAGACAAAACCCACCGACCTAAGAGGCCGCACCCAAATGCCCATACAGAGCAAGAACTCAAATAGATTCAGGATTATCACAGGCGTACCCCTTCCATCACAGTCTGCGAGTTGTACGGGAAGCTGCGTACCAAAAAAAAAGCTATTCCAATGGCTGTTCTCGAATGGAAGAGTCCGCTCCAGAAAAGAGAAGAACTTATCCGTTCCGGTTTATACATACATGGATGCTTGCAATCATGATACTCTATCTGTCTTATTATTTTTCGGATATCGGTATCACATCATTTACAAACTTACACGGGCCGATCCGGATAGCGTAATATTACATTCGGAAATCGAGAGTTAGAGAACACCTGAGACGCACCCCCTTCATCAATTTCTACACGCCTCAATAGGCAACTTTTGCGAACATTGCTTGGCACCATCGACGCCATCAGTTAAATTTCTTTAATATGCTCCAAAAATCCAGCGATTTCCGGCACCCTTGATTAAGTACCAGGCAAGATCGTTCACATCTTCTAATTCATGGTCAGATGCCAAGAAAATATAAATTCAGCCGCCATTCCCTTCAAACAGGGAACAGCGGCTGATACTTATTCGTCTTCTGCATCATCCATATGCTCTTTCGCATCTGATCGACACGCCAAATAGGTCAGTACCTCAACAATGACCAAAAATACCCAATAGTCTATCTTTGATCCTTCTCCCGTAACCACTCGAAAGATCAAATCTATTAGAACCCCGATAATCGCTGTAGTAATAAGCCTCCTTATTTGTTTTTTCTTTAATTTATGCATGGCCAGCTCGATTCCATCTTCTGGACCAGGAGAGATTCTCTCTTATTGGTCGTTGATGATTACTATCCCAGTACAAACCTCCTCGATATCGACAATATATTTTACCAACTGGTCTATTTGTAACTTCATCTGTACTCTCCAGAATTACAAAAAATGCAACTACTGACCTAATCTCCATTCCTAAATCGATGAGAACTGAAAACCATGTAAAGAGCCCCCCATGCTTTCCTCCTCACACTTCTATATTACGATTCTATTTCCTTCTAATTCATATGTTAGTATGTGCAAACATTTGTGTCAACAATATGTTTTTGATCACGCATCTTTGGTGTTTTTCCCAATACAAGGCTATCGCTTGCGGTACACTTCGCACTAACGTTTATATCAATTTCTTTAATCATGTTTATAACCCTTTTCTCACCCACTTGGGAGATATACAAAGAATGATAATCGTCACGACAGCTAACAATATACCGTATTCCATCATGCCGTCTACAAGAGCAGATATAGGGATTTTATCGTCATTTCTAAAATAATTTTCAACAAACCGGTATAATGTGTTAGATGCATCGAATGAAGAAAAGTACTTTAAGACTCCCCCAAAAGAGCTCAAAACTATTGATAGTATCCAGTAAATAATGCTTACTCCTAAGGACACTAGAGTGCTTCTAAAGATAAGAGATATCGCACCAACAATAATAAAGTACTGAAAAACAACGATGGAAAATAGGCCGAGCGATACCGTAAAATATCTCCACGTACCCAACAATATAGATACTATGATAAGATCCACAAAAATACACGCAAACTCCTCTATCAAGAGAATTGCAACCTTCATCAGATAGAACTTTAAGGCATTAACATCAAAACTTTTATAGAAAATTGTATTTTTTTCTCTATAATCCTTGTTAAAATAATATGAAGTCACAAATCCAAATAGTAAAAAACCAAACTGTGTAAATACAGTATATGTGCTAAACATATAATATGCAGCATCAATATACACTATTTTTTCTATTCCAAAAGGTAGTGCCCACCCCATGATAAATGCAGTAGCTGTAACTGTCATTAGATATACAATGGTATTATTGTGAATGCTTCTTTTTACTTCGAGAGAAAACATTAAATGCCTCCATTGACATATAATTTTATTAGCTCTTCCCTTCTCTTGTATTTTTTAATATTATAATCCTCGAACAGGAAATAATCCCCTTCCATACAGGTCAAGTCTGCCAAGTTATGTGTGATGTTTAATATCACTTTTTGGGGATTACTCCTGATATATAAATTAAAAAAAGAATATATTTCATTAGAGCTTGCCTTATCGAGCGAATTTGTTATTTCATCGAGAATGATGATTTCTCTATCAAGAAGAAGAAATGTCGCTATTTTCAGCTTCTGACGCTGACCATCACTCAGCCTTTTTAACAAAACTCTTTCATCAATATTCGATGTGTCTAAAATATCAAAAAGATACTCTATGTTATCCACATCAAGTTTTTTAGATAAAAATTTTTTCAGCTCTTTTAATGTCATATCCTCTGGAAGATTGGAATAACTGCCTATAATCGATATGCCGTTATCTTCTAGCATCAGTTCTTTTGCAAAGACGGATTTCCCAACACCATTTTTCCCTAAAATGTGACTTATAACGCCCTTCCTGAATTCCACCGTCACATTTGAAAGAAGTTCCCTACTCTTTATACTCAAATTGTAATTTGTGAGTTTCATCCTGCTTCCTTCTCTACTGACCTATTTCTATACAAATTTCAACAGTGTTCTCCCCCGATCAACTCTCTTTTTACTATAAGATTACCTGTTAGAAGCTGCAAGATTACACCGAGGAACTGCAGAGCGAGCTTGTGCGGTTTCCTCATAAAAAGCCCCCTCTCAGATGAACATTCGAAGCTTCCCCGGCTGGCAGGAGATCTTGATCCTCCGGTGCAGCCCCAGGTCCTCTCCGTCGGAGTGGACCGGAAGGACGTCTTCCATGCTGATCTGCAGACTGTCTGCCTCCATCAGGTGTACACCGGGCAGAAAGCGGTGCAGCCTCAGCATGACCCCGGGCAGCATAAACAGGGCAAGGAGACGGGGCAGGGAGTCCGCCAGGCAGATCCCCAATTTCCCGTCGAAGGCGTCCGCCCTCGGATACATGGGGACGCCGCCCCCCTCCGCCGCCTGATTCATCGCGGCCACGAAGATCATGTCCTTCGTGTCAACATAAGTGCGTCTTCCCTCTCTCTTGCAGAGAATCTTACCACGATAGAGGGGTTGAAAGAGGATGGTCTGCAGGGTCTTGACCAGATAGGACAGGCGGCCCAGATGAAGCTTATTCAGGAGCCCTTTCATATACATGTGGTCCACCCCCCTGCAGACAGCGGCGTCAAAGCCCATGCCGCAGGAGATGGCGAAGAGCCGGCTGTTGCCGTCCTCTAATTCCACCCGTCCCAGATCCATCTTCCGGATCCGCCCGCAGCCGTCCCCGGAAGCTTCATCATCATGGCAGTTTGCCAGGATCTCCTCCAGTCTTGCCAGGGGGTCCTTATTGGTGATTCCAAGCCCCCGGCCCAGGTCATTGCCGCTGCCCAGGGGGATAATCGCCAGATTGACCTTGTCGAAATCATGCATGCCGTTGATGACCTCATTGAAGGTTCCGTCTCCTCCGACAGCCACAATGGTCGACCGCAGGCCCTTGCAGTCATAATCCGCCACCGCCCGGTCAGACAGCTGGTCCGCCAGCTGTACGGCGTGACCGGCGGACCTGGTCACATGGATCTGACAGGGAACATCTCCCTCGGACAATCTCTGCTCCAATTTCTCCCAGGCCTTCAAGCTCTGTCCGCTTCTGGAATGTATGTTGGCAATGAAGTAAAACATCTTAGCGGCCTCTCCCCTGTCCATAGTAGGAGCCGGAGTAGCCGCCTCTTCCCTTGGACTCATCGCTGATATTTTCTCGTTCGGATCTTCCGTTGTTGATATTTGGCATGGGGCGGGGTCCCTGGTCCCTGCGCCTTCTGCCCCGGCTGCCCCTCGAGGCGTCCGTCGCTCCCCCGCCTGCATTCCGCGAGCGGCCCTTGGAACCCGTCTTATGGCCTCCCTGCCTTTTGCTCCCCTGACTCCCGGCCCGGTGTCCGCCCGAACTGCGCCTTGTCCGGCCGCCCCTGCCCTTTTTGCTTCTTCTCTCAAGGGGCAGAGACCACCGGCTCTCAAGCTCCGGGATCGGCTTCTCCAGGAGCTCCTCCACCTCGCGGAGGGCATCCAGTTCCGCCTCACAGCAGAGCGTCACGGCGATGCCGCTCTCCCCGGCGCGGCCGGTCCGGCCGATCCGGTGGATGTATGAGCCGGGCTCCTCCGGCACATCGTAGTTGAACACATGCGAGAGCTTGGGGATATCCAGCCCCCTGGCCGCCACATCGGTCGCCACCATCACCTTGACTTTGCCGGACTTAAAGCGGTTCAAGGCGTCCTGTCTCTGCCCCTGGGTCTTGTCCCCGTGGATTGCCACCGACTCGATTCCCCGGCGCTTTAACTCCTTGGACAGCTTGTCCGCCCCGTGCTTGGTCCTGGTGAAGACGATCGCGCTCTCTACTGCCTCCTCTTTCAGCAAGGACGCGATGACCTCCCGCTTGTCCTCGCGGCTGGTAAATATCAGCTTCTGGTCGACCGTATCGGCAGCTTCATTCTCCGGAGTCACCTGGATCTGCACCGGGTCCCGAAGCATCTGATCGGCCAGCTTGCGGACCTCTTGCTCCATTGTAGCGGAGAACATGACGGTCTGTCGCTCCCCGGGCGTAGCTCCTACGATCCGGCTGACATCGGGTAAGAATCCCATGTCGAGCATCCGATCGGCCTCATCTAAGACCAGGATCTGAACCGAGTGCAAGTCCACAAGCCCCGTGTCCATGAAGTCCAGGAGTCGTCCCGGCGTCGCCACCAGGATGTCCGCCCCCTTGCGCAGGGCGCCGATCTGGGGGCCCCTCTTGGCTCCGCCATAGAGACAGACGGTGCGTAGCTTGAGATATCTCCCGTACTTTTTGAAATTTTCAAAGATCTGAATTGCCAGTTCCCGTGTGGGAGTCAGGATCAGGGCCCTGGTCTCAGACCGCTTCTTGGCCGCAAGCTTCTGCAAGATCGGCAGGGCGAAGGCTGCGGTCTTGCCCGTTCCGGTCTGGGCGCAGCCGATCATATCCCTTCCCTCAAGGATGACCGGGATGGATTGCTCCTGGATAGGGGTTGGCTCTTCGTATCCCGCCTTGCGGATGGCGCCGAGCAGGTCGTTCTTTAAGTCTAATTCACTGAATTTCAAATTTACTCCTCTTCTGAAATCCCCGGCAGGGACCATTTGCCTCATGAAATGCCGGGACGGACGGTCTCTCATCCGAGTTTGCCTCATGAGATGCCGAGACGGACGGTCTCTCATCCGAAAAAGGCACTGACCGGGATCTCCCGAATCAGTGCCTGCACGATAGGTCCCGCCGACGTTCCTCTTACTCTCGAGAATATGCTTGACCTATCATAGTGTTTTTTCCCCGATTATGCAAGATTTCGGCCGGGAGTCCGTGCCCTTTGGCTCAGGGAGAAGGCTATCCTGTGGCCTCTCAAAAGACCCGGACCCGAAAGTACTTCTCGATGTTTCCAGTGATCTCTCCGGTCTGATCTCTTGTGACAACATGGGCGCGCAGGAGTACCTCTCCCCGCTTCAGCCCCTTGATGTTGCCGTCATAGGCCAGCTGGACGGCATCCATGTCGCCGGAGACCTTCTCGAGGACGACAATCTGGGCCGAGGCGTTGGTCGGGCGGACGCTGGCCGACATTCGCCTGTATTGGCCGACCCCGACGCTAATAAGATCGCAGTCCTTCTGATCTGTCCTGGTCAGGTCGCGTCCCTTGTCATCCGTCAGGACCAGGTCTTCTACCGGGACGTACTGGTCCCCATGTGCCACCTGTATCTTACCCGCATCATCCGCAGGGTCTATGGTCATCTTGCCCGCATCCTGTTCTCTTCGGAAGAAGGCCCCCATCCGGCTTGCGATCTCCGCCTGACTGCTGTGGTAGAAGCGATTGGCAGTGGCCATGGACCAGTAGTAGAACTGGTAGGCGGTATTGTGCTGCTTGGCCTGCTCCGAAAAGCCATACATATCCGGATGGGTCCGGTTATAGGCCGTCAGCTTCTCAAGCTCGGAGTTGATATCTCCGGCAAGACTGGATGTCGTAAGCTTGGAGGACTTGTACATCTGGAGGACTACCTTGCGCTTGACCAGATCCCGGGCGATCCTGACAGCCGCCTGGGAGTTGGTCATCTTCTCCCCCTGATAGACCGCGTACTTCTCAGAGCTTCCGGAGTAATAGGGATCAAGCAGAGTCAGCCGCTGCGGCATAAGAGCCAGGTCTGCCTCCCCTCTGTCCACTTTCTCCTGGATCAGATAGGCGGCGCGAAGGACCATCTGGTTGCCCAGAGAGTGTCCGCCGAATTCGATAAAATCCCCCTGATAGCCCTTCATGGCGTCCAAATACTTATCCACGAAGAGGTCAGCGGCCGTCTTCTCCGTCTCCCGGATGAACTTGCCGTTCTTAAGGCGATAGCGCATGGGCATGCCGTTCTTCTTGTAATCACAGGTCCAGATCTTGGCCTCTGCGCTGTAGGGTGTTGATCTCCAGAATCCCTCTCCCGGCTCGTCTGCAATCTGCACCCAGTTGTAGATGCCCACATTGTAGCCGGCATCCACCCAGGCCTTGGCGCTGTTGAAGCTGGTCTGCCTAGTCACATCCTTGCCGTTCTCCTTGACGGTATAGGTGAGATTGTACTTGAAATCGTTGGCCCAGTTGTCCTTCACTCCCCCATTCTGCCAGCCGTGGACGAAGATCACCGTGGGCTTCTTGGGGTCATAGGGGGCCCGGGAGTCCTTGTATGGGTAGGCCTGATTGAACTCATCGAACCAGTAGAACTCATCTCCCCTTCCGTTGTAGTCGAGAAGCTCGTCCCAGCCGGCGTCCGCGCTGACCGCCTCGAGGTCGATCGTGACGGAGACGGCCGGATCACTTCCACAGACGATTTGAATCAGGTATTTCCCCGGCTCAAGCGCAGGCAGCTTGACCGGATGGTCAAATGCCCCCTCCCCGGCCTGTCCTCTCTCCTCCGTGAAGGAAGAGACCGGCGTCTCATCCTCCTTGAGAAGGCGGATCAGCATTTCTGTTCCGGCGGGGATATCCTTGAGCTTCAGCTTTACTTGAATCTCCTGCGCATATCCGAAGGAGATCCTGTGCTGATTGGCCTTGGCCTCCAGAATCTCCGGAACAGGTTTGTAAAGAACCCGGTAGTCCCTCATCAGCTCCAGGCCGGCGCAGGTCGCCTTGATTCGGTAAGAGCCGGAGGTCACAGCGGCCGGAACCGTAAGACTTGCCTCAGCCCGATTCTCTCGGATGGCCGTCTCTGTCACAAGCCTTGGGATCAGACTCCTTCCGGCCGAGTCGACCAGTTCAAAGTACACCTTCTGACCATCTTCCAGATCCGCCGTCTCAAGAGTAAGGCCAAGGACCGTCTCGCTCTTCTCGACCTGCTCATCCCGATCCGATGTCAGCTTCTTTAATTTTGGTGTGCACTTGTGGAGGACGGTGTAGTCTCGGTCCTGTACAAGACCGAAGTCTGGGACGCTGATCTTAAGCTTGTATGTCCCTTCCGCGAGCCGGCCCGGAATTCTGAGCCGCAGATCCACCCGGTTCCTGTCGATCATCTCTCGCGCCGTAAGCCTTGGGCTCAGGGACGTCCCGTCCTGCCTGACAAGCTCTGCCAGGATGGCATGCCGGCCCTGCAGCTGACTTTGGTCCAATCCGCTCTCCGCAGAGAGGTCCGCCGTGTCCACTCCGATCGCAAGGTCCACATCTTCCCCTTGCACGGAACTGTTCTGACTCAGGAAGACCCCCTTGATCTTGCGGTCTGCCCGGCGAAGAATCCGATAGTTCCGGTCTTTCATAAGCCCCTTGATTTCCGCCCGGATGCGATAATTTCCCTCAGGAAGACTGGCCGGTATGGTCATTTGCGCCCGGAAGGCGTCGGATCGGATATCGGTCTCAAGATCCTTTACCACGCTATAGGAAGCGCCCTTGTCATCGGTCAGGTAGAGACGGACCCTGCTGTGATCGGGCAGGTTTTTCGTCTTGCCCCGGATCTCGACCCCGGTCTCATCCCCTTGAACCTGGCTCTCCCGATCCAAGGTCAGGTCTAAGATCAAAGGGTTTGGGTCTTCCAGAATCCGGTAGGCCAGCTGCTTCTGCGACCGGCCGATTCTTGCAATCACACTGTAATTGCCCGCCGGAAGATCTGCCGGAAGGTCCAGGTCCAGCTTGGCCCTTCCCCGATTGACAGAGGTCTGTCCAAAGACGCGCGACTTCATGGCCTCGTCCACCAGCTCCACCCGGACGATGGAACCCGAGACGGCATCCCTGGTCCTGATGGAAATGCGAAGGCTGGCCTTGCTTCCCGCGTAGCTCTCTCTTGCGCTTGCGGTCAATTCCTCAAGGACAGCCTCCCCGCTCGCGCTTCGATCGGCATGAGGATTCGTTCCGGTCTCCCGGGGAAGGCTAATATTAGGCTGCCTTCCCGGGACCGCAAGGATGGGCCGGCTTCCTGTCTGATCCGCCCTTTCATCTCCCGCTCCTTGATCCGTAGCTTGACCGCTGCCTTGACCTGCGTCTTGGTCCGCCCTCCGATCCACTTGGCTCGAAGCCGCATCAGATCTCCCGCTCTCATCCGCCTTCTTCCTCTCCGCTTCGGTTGTGGCCACGGGACCGGAGGGATTTTCTCCCCCTCTGCCCGACTTCCAGGGCTGGCTCCATGCGAGAAGACCGACCGCGACAAGCAAGAGCAGAAACAGGGGCAGGTCCGGCATCCACCTGCGGATCTTCGCTGCGAATTTCCCCATGATTTTCTTTCCCCCATAAATGTGAAATGAAATAAAATCCTCTATGTTTCGATCATACCATTCCCAGGGTCAGCTTTTCTTATTGAATTCTCTGCAATATATTGATCTTTCTTGTCCTCTTCATCCCTTGAGGCGACCTCCTCCATGAAATAGAGACGACTGGCAAAATCGGGCAGATAGCGGACCTGGTCATTAAATCCGGTTCCCACGAAGTTCTGTCCGGTCGCGACCCCGGCCATCAGGACATCCCCGTAGGCCCTGGCCTCCTCGGTCTCCCCTTCCAGCTGCACCAGCCTGGCGATCATCTTGTGGAGAAAGCTTCCCTCCCTCACATGCAGGGGCGTCCTCAGGTTGATCAGAGATCCCATGACCTGCAGGTCCACCTTTCTCGGCTGATTGAAGAAATGATACTTCTTATCCGGAGCAAGCCCCCTCGGATAGAAGAATGAGAGATCCTCTCCGGCTTGGTTGACTGCCCTGTAATAGAAGCCAAGGGCCTGACTTCTGTCAGAAGAGACAATGGTCCAATCGATCTCATTGCCCTCCCTTCCCCGGAAGAACTGTCCTCTCTGCAGGGTTCTGCGGTATTTCTTATAGCATGCGACCTGCGACCGGATGGTTTCTCTCTCCGCCTCTGACAGGTCACCCGGGTTGAGTTCATAGCCGAGATTCCCGAAGGCGGCCACATGAAATCTCGTGTCCAGCGAGCTCCGGCGGAGGGTCTGGTGGTTGGGACTGGCAGAGACATGCGATCCGAAGCAGACCTGGGGATATCCGTAGGAGTAGCCGCCTTGAATGGCAATGCGGGCCACCGGATCGGTATTGTCAGAGCCCCAGATCTGCGGGAAATAAGAGAGAATCCCCAGATCAAAGCGGTTGCCACCCGAGGCGCAGCCCTCGAAGAGAATGTCCGGAAAAGACTCCGTCAGCTCCCGCATCATCCGATAGAGGCCCAGGACATAGCGGTGAGCCGTCTCCTGCTGCCGCGCCGCCGGCAGGGAAGGAGAGTATACGTCCGAGAAGATCCGGTTCATATCCCACTTGACATAATTGATATCGGCAGAGGAGAAGACCTCCTTCATCCGCCGGATCATCTCCCCGACAAGCTCGGGGTTGGCAAGATCCAGGATACGCTGGTTCCTTCCCTCTGCCTGGCTCTCCTTATTCCAGGGCAGTTCCATGGTCCAGTCCGGATGGTCCCGGTAGAAGTCGGAGTTGACATTGACCATCTCCGGTTCCACCCAGATGCCGAAGGCAAGGCCCAGGCCATGAATCTTGTCGGCCAGGGACCTGAGTCCGCCCGGAAGCTTCTTTTGGTCAGCAACCCAGTCCCCCAGCGACCGGTGGTCATCGGTCCGGCCCTTGAACCAGCCGTCGTCCATCACCAGAAGCTCTATGCCGAGATCTGCCGCCTCCTTGCCCAGACGGACCAGTTTCTTCTCGGAGATGTCGAAATAATTAGCCTCCCAGCTATTGAGCAGAACCGGTCTGTCTTTCTTGGCCCAGCTGCCCCTTAGGATATGGTCCCGCACAAAAGTGTGCATATTGACGCTGATTCCGTTGAAGCCCCGGTCACTGTAGGTCATGACCGCCTCCGGACTCTCGAAGCGTTCCCCCGCCGACAGCTGCCAGGAGAAGTCCTCCGGGCTGATCCCCGCGACCACCCGCACCGATCCCGCCGGTGCCCGCTCGACTGCCGCATAGTGGTTGCCGGAATAGATCAGATTGAAGGCATAGGCCTCTCCCCGATCCTCTCCGCAGTCCGGGGTCGAGAGCATAAAGAAGGGATTGCAGCGGCTGGACGAAGTGCCTGTCCGGCTGGTCATAGACCATTTCCCCACGAGCAGGGCCTGGCGCTTCTTGTTCATCTCATGGGCCCATCCGCCGTCGAAGGATACCAGGTCCAGATCGCCCGCCCGCAGGTCCAGCCCATAGCTCATGAGGCGGCGGATGCGGACTTCCTCTGCCCCCTCATTGGTCAGAACCGCCCGGCGGCTGATGACATCCTCCTCGGGGAAAACACTGTAGAATAAGTCCAGCCGATTCCCGGACAGGCCGTCTCTTAGGACAATCCGAAGTTCCTCCTCGTCCCGGCCCAGGGCGCATGGCATGGTCTCCATGAGACTCTTCTCGGGGAGGATCTCATGGGACGCATAGACCCAGTCCCCGCTGCGGTTTCCCCTGGCATCCACAAGTTCTATGACAGGCTCTCTCGGATCCCCCTTGCCCGGGGAAGTCCACTCCAGGCAGACGGATTCCAGGGAGAATCCCGGTCTCTCATTGTCATAGAGGATCGTGTTGCCCGGCGCGAAGACCCGCCTGGGAATCAGGGGATAGAGGTCTGCTTCCTCCTCAATCCGAAGGCGCCTTCCATAGTAGAGGTGCTCCAGCTGGCCTGTCTCTAAGAGGCGGAAGATATAAGAGGTCCGTCTCCCCTCCAGGATAAAAAACGGCTTTTTATCTCCAATCACTCGGATCATAGCTGCTCCTTTGCTCGCAACTGCTCACTGATCTCATCCAGCTTGGCATCGGTCAGAATATACTTCCTGCGAAACCACAGGAAGGCCAGGATCAGGCCCGCCATGGGGATCAGGGTCATCACCATGCGAAGTCCCATCTTGGAGGCTGTGGCAACTTGCGCAGAGAAATCCACCGTCTGGTCTGTGGCGCTTGTAGCCGTGGAACTCAGGCCGAAGGCCTGCAGGGCCATCGAGGCAATGAAAGCAGCCAGGCCGGATGCCAGCTTCACGACGAAGGTCTGCATGGAGAAGATGACGGACTCATCTCTCCTCCCCCTGACCAGTTGCCCATAGTCAACCGTATTGGCCAGGAAAATGGTGGTCAGGACATTATTCATCCCGCTCGCGGCCATGATCAGGACCCCGGGAATCAAGAGGAGGGCCAGAGTATTCTTCCCCAGGCTTGCGATGCCAAAGAGAAGCAGGTAGCCGAGCATGGACATGGCCAGGCTGATATAGAAGATCCGGATGGAACTGACAAAACGGCGAAGCAGGGGGTAGAGGGCCATCATGGCCAGGATCTGCGTCGCGCCGGCCACCAGGTTAAAGCCGGTATAGGACTGATACCAGTTGCTGCCACCGAAATCGTATTTGAAGAAATAAATCACCAGATTGGACGTGATGTAGAGGGCGGAGTTGACCAGGACAATAGTGACGACCACGCACATGGCCTGATCATTTGAGATCAGGGTCCGGAACATCTGGCGCACCCCTGCGGTCTCCATGTCCACCGTGGACTTCTCCTTCACAGCCAGGCAGGTGATGGCAATAAAGACCACGAAGAGAATGGCGACGATGAGAGCGAATACCTGAAAGCCGATCCGCTCGATCTCTCTGGGACTGCTCCCGTGCCCCAGAGCACTGCCTATGGCATGCACCAGGATCATGGTGAAGATCGTGACAAGGGCGCTGCCGACTCCGGAGCAGGACCGGGCCAAGGTGGTCAGCCCCTCCCTCTCTCTCCCCCCCTTGGTAAAGGCGGGAATCATGGACCAGAAGGGAATATCCATCATCGTATAGGTCACGCCCCAGAGGATATAAGTGACTGCCGCATAGGCGACCAGGCCGGCTCCGTCCAGGGTCGGCGGAGCGGCAAACATCAGAAAGAGAACCACGGCATTGGTCAGGGTCCCCAGGAACATCCAGGGACGGAACTTGCCCCAGCGTGTCCTGGTCCTTGCCACAATCAACCCCATGACCGGATCATTGAAGGCGTCAAATACCCGGGCTGCCAGCAGAATTACTCCCATAGCCGCGGCGGAAACCCCCATAATGTCCTTAAAATAATAGAGGACGTAGGAGGCGGACAGCATGTAGACCATGTCCTTGCCGACAGCTCCCAGTCCATAGGAGGCCTTCTCCCGGCCGGTCAAATTCCTTGTGTTTTCCATTGTTTATCTCCCTTATCTTGCTTGCTGCTTATCTCTTAGCTGCATGGCCAGTTCGACCACCCGGTAGGCCCCGTCATACAGCCCGCTTGCCCGATTCCTCCGGATGCTTTCGCACATACCAAAGAGCTCCCGGCTGTCGTCCAAAAAGAGGTCTGTCATCTGGAGAATATGGGGAATATCGCGGCACTCCAGGCTCCCGTCTCCCATCTCGGCGGAGTGAATTGCCCCCCACATCTCGTGCTTTCCCACCCGGCGGATGAAGAGCTTGGGTACCGGGTAGAAGGCGAGTTCTGATGGTTTCGTCACCAGGACGTCACAGGACCGCATCAGGAGATTCGTGATATAGACCGCCTCGAAGATATTCTTGTGGCAGAAGGCGTGCACTCCCTCGACATGGGCCGTCAGAGCCCGGTCGGCAAATGCCGCCGCCCGGTCAAAGTCCTCAAAGTGCTCCTCGGCATGCTTCCTCAGCTCTGGAATATCGGCGGTCAGGTCCTCCCAGACATTCCGATAGTCCCCCACGTTGACATAGAGGGCCGCCCTCCTGTCCCGAATCGAGGGCAGGAGGTGGCGGATGATGGCGGCAAAGAGCTCTCTCTGGGCTCCGGCTCCTCCGAGCGAGAGAAGGAAGCGCATGGGCTCTCCCTTTTCCTTCCTCTTAAGTCTGGCCCTGCAGTCCTCATCCACATGCGCGACCAGTTCATGATCGATATAGTGGCCCGTGCAGCAGAGCTGGTCCGGCGGGATGGGCCTTAAGACCTTGCTCCCGGCGAAACCGTTTAGGATCCGGTAGCCCTGATAAGCGTACTTGCACTGGACGGTGTGAAGGCTTCCCTCCGCCAGATGCAGGGCCATGGGCCAGTTGTCAGGGATCGCGTTGACCACATACCGCATCCCCCCGTGCAGGGCCGCCTGTGCCGGCCAAACGTGAGTGGCAATCAGGGGGATGTCCTTTGGGATCTCCCGAAAGAGGGGCGCCATCAGCTCCGCGTTCTTCTGGTCTGTGGCATTGTAAGTCAGAGCCCGAAAGCCCTCGTAGTTCATGGGCTCCCAGACCAATTTATTGAAAATCCCGAAGCGGGACAGGCGAGAGCCCAGGGAGTAGAGCTCATTCTGAGCCTGAATGATCTTGGTCGCCGTCGTCTGCGGGTAAGAATTCAGATCCATCCAGTAGGGGCTGTAGCCCAGGGCATGGGCGGCAGAAGCCATGGCCATGGAGATGCGATAGTGGCCGAAGCCCATGCGGATATTGCCGACAATCAGTCCCCTGTCCCGGTCAAAGGCGACCTTCCCGGCTCCTTCCCCCATCCGTCCTCTCTCTCGGATTCCGGCAGCCGCTTCCAGGCGGATGTCTCTCACGCCAAAGCGCTGGCCGAGCACCGGATTTTCCTCCAACCGAACCTGATAGAGCGTCTTCCTGTCATCGCCGAATTTCCCCGCGAATTTCCTCTTGGACCGCAGGGCCCTCCTGTAATCCCGACCGGCAATCTCATTGCCGAAGATCCTTCTGGAACGATCCACCATTGCCTCCTCCCGCCTGTCTCTCTTCATTTCTGATTCCATGGATGATGACAGCTGCCATCTCCTCCAGCGCCTCATTGTAATCAAGATCTATCTCCGCCAGGTTTCGCCCGTAGAGCAGGCTCTCAATCGCCGACTCATAGATGATCTTGATCACATGCGGGTTGACAGGGCGAATGCTCCCCTCATTGATCCCCTCATGGATGAGCCTGAAGGTGGGCTCCCAGTTGCTCTCAATGCGGGCCTCGATCCGCTCATAGGGCTTGGGGTACTTGCCCCGGTAGCAGAAAAGGTCTGCAAAATTGATCCCTCTGGCCTCAGCCGGGAGTACGCAGAAGATCCCCTCGAGCTTCCCCAGCGTGGACAGGTTCCGGTCACATAGAATCATCTCCTGTTCCCTGGCCACCCGGTCGAAGACATCGTCGACTAAGTCCGCCAGAATCGACTCCTTGTCCGGGAAGATCCTGTAAATGGTCTTCTTGCTCATAGACAGGTATCGGGCCAGCTCATCCATCGTAAATCTGGCTCCCCTGGTCTTGAGCGTCACGAGGCTTCCCGCCAGAATCTTGCTTCTTACTTGCTCCGTGTTCATCCTTCCCGCCCTCGTTTTGGAAACAATCTTTGTTGTTTTCGTTTCCTCTATTGTATCATCAAAAGAACATCTGTCCCCTGTAATTTCATACAAAAAAAATGACAGCAAATTGTGAAATTTGCTGTCGAAAGGGGGGTATTCAAAGTTGGCTGCGGAAAAAGAACTTTATTGAAGGGGGGGTGTCATAAAGGAAGGGAAACTCCGCAACCGGGGGAATGTCTCTTTGATTCCGAAAGGTCCTTGCCCTTCGGAACAATTGCATCATACCCCCTTTTCCTGTCATTGTCAACAGTTTTGTTCGCGTATTTTTGTGAATATCTTACAGGAAATTTCCTTACTTAGGATTTATTCCTTTTTCTGCCTTTCTTGAACCCGAAATAATATACAATTTATGCTCTTTTGATTTGTGTATTATCCCGAGTCCCTCCCAGCTGTCACCTGTCTCTCTGTTCCATGGCCCGAAGCACACAGGCCGGGGCCCGGTCCCTCAGGAGATAGCGGTCGTTACTCTTATGGTCGGTCTCCCCTCCTTCCCGATAGATCAGCTGTACCGAGTAGACCTTATCGTCGCTGATCCTATGAATGCGGGACCAGAGGGATTCCATCCTCATACTCTCGGACCGGTCCAGGATCTCCTGGATCTCTTTCTGCGAATAGAACTCCGCGCTTCGCTCAATCCCATTCTCCCGGCCCTTCCGGTTGCTGCCGATGACGATCACTTTCTCAATCCGGTCCGCCTGGAGCCTCTCATTGGGATCAAACCCATGCTCCTTCAGCAGAGCCAGGCTCTTCTGGTAGGAGGCGTAGATGGGATAGGTATTGACCCATTCTCTTTCGCCTGTCTTGTCATAGATATGAACGGTTACTTCCGCGAGAATTCGATCCCGCAGGACCATACTGTAGTTATAAGACTTCAGGTCCTCCCGATAGGCCTGATAGAAGTCCCCGTAATTGAGCTGTGTCTCAATATTTGCGGACTCCGTATTCCCTGTCACATAGATGCCCACATTCCCCCTTCTTAGCAAAGAGTCCGGCTTCGGAAGAGGGAAGCTCGCCTCCTTGAACTCTTCTGAGCTTGTGATGGGATCTAAGAGAGAGGCTTTCATGTCATACGGAATATGAACCTTCCGCAGGCAAACCCTACCGCTCCTCAGGCGATACTTGATTCGCAGGGTCCAGGCATCGGAAGACAGGCGGTCCTTGTGGTCCGCCGCCCAGGCATTTGCCGCCTTAACCATGGCCAGAAGATCCTCCTTGTTGGTCAGTGCCATGGCCGGTCCGCCGACCTGACTCGGATCCCCCTCCCTAAGTCCCGAGTCCCCTTGATTACCGTAGAAGAAGCTCCCGCCGTAGGAGCTATTGAGCAGGATATCATCATCCCTGGGAAGGAGGCGTTCGTCATAGAGCGCATAGGAACGGATCCGGTCTGGTCCCGGCTGGCTCCTGTCGTATCCCAGAAGATCAAAGCGAAAGACCAGGAATACCAGAAGAACCAGACCCACGCTGATGGCTGCCTCCCAGGGCCGATGTCCCATCGCCTTGATATTCATGGAGAGAAGGGCCTCGGTCAGGGTTGCGATCAGGGTCGTCATCAGAAAGACAAAGAGGACATATAAAAGCTGATTGATCCCCGATCCTCTCACGAGCAGGATCTGATCCAGAACCACGGCCACCATGAGGCCGCAGAGACTGGTCCCTGTGATCTTAACGAGAACCCGGACCCAGTTGAAGACAACCGCGCATCCCGCCATCTCCGCTCCTCTTTTTCGGTAGGCCAGATAGGCCAGACCACCGGCGAGAATGGCCAGAACCAGATTGGCAACCAGTCCCCATCGAAGTCCCCAAAAGCACAAAGTAACTTCTCTTAGGTTCTCAAATGCATCGATTCGATATACGGTCCCCAGTCCCCTGATCCAGTAGGCGATGGGGGAGCTGAACATTCGCGTCTGCTGCCCGACATAGGTCATAAGATAGCGGCCCGCGAAGAAATTGAGAATGGCCCTGAGCAGAGGTTCGAAGGCGAAGAAATAGGCTGCCATCATGAGGCTGACCAGGATCCTTCCGGTCAAGATCTTGGCCAGGACCGTTATGCTGTAGACCGCCGCAAAGAGTCCGATCATGATCACCAATTCCAGGAGACTCTCAAGCACAAGCGTTCCCGTCATAGCCCCTGTTGCGCCGGCGATCAGAAGGCTGATTGCCAGGTTGACCAGATAGGAGACAAGCCAGATCAGAAGACTGCCCAGGTAGATATTTCGAAAGCGCCTGCCCCGGTATACCGGCTGACTCTCATAGAAGTCCAGCTTCCTCTTATCGTCCAGATAGGCGAAGCTCTCAAGTCCCATGAAGATCGCAAGCAAGATCGTGATCACGGCGAAACCGACCTGTCTGAAGCCCAGAATACGGCTGAACATCTCCGACAGATGAAGGTGGATATCTGCCGGACTTGCCCCGACGAATTCCATCCTCCCGGAGCTGACCATGAGCAGGCAAAGGACAGGGAAATAGAGAAAAGAAAGAATGGCGCAGATCACTGCAACCCAGAGTCTGCTTGAGCGCTTAAGCTTGGATAAACTTGCCGACATCATAGCCCACAACCTCCATTTCGCTGATGAATAATTCCTCCAGAGACAAATAGAGCCGCTCTACATAGATGGTCCGGCACTTGGACAGGGTTTCCTCCAATGCTTCTTTTGTCCCCTCTATGGTGTAGACCATCATATGTCCCTGCCGCCTTGCCAGAAGGACCTTGACCCCGGACTCAAAGCGCTTCCGGTCTTCCTCGGAGGCAAAGACAAGCTGAATCTTCTGCCGCTTCTGCCGCAGGAATTCCAGGTTCTCAGCCAGTAGAATTCCCCCCTCGTGGAGAATCCCGATCTGATCGCTCACATCCTCAAGCTCTCGCAGATTGTGGGATGAGATCACCACCGCAAGCCCCCTCTCTTCCATCTCTGCGGCAAAGATGGACTTGGCCAGCTGCCGGGCAGCCGGGTCCAGGCCGTCGAAGGCCTCATCACAGAAGAGATAGGGACTCTTGGCCGCAAGGCCCAGGATCAGGGCCAGCTGCTTCTTCATCCCCTTGGAGAGGGTCGATATCTTGCGGTTCTTCCCCAGGGAGAAAGACTCCATCAGTCTGCAGAAGAAACTCATATCGAAGTTCGGGTAGAGGCCCCGGTAGTAGAGAGCCATCTCCTCTCCCGTCGAATTCGGCAGGAAATAGAAATCATCCGAGACGAAGAAGATCTTCACCTTGGCAAGCGGATTGTCATAAATGTTCTCCTGGTCAATCCGGATGATCCCCCGGTCCGCCCGGAGGACCCCGCTCATCATGCGAAGAAGGGTTGATTTGCCGGCCCCATTGGTTCCGACCAGACCGAAGATGGTCTTCTCCTTGATATAGAGAGTCACATCTCGCACTGCCCTGATCGGGCCGAAGGACTTGCTGACACTTCGTATCTCAATCATACTTGCCTCCTCTGTTCTTCTGACCAAAACAGGTCTCCCGCCATATCTGTTCGGGGTCAAAGCCCAGGGTCTCCACCTCTTTCACCCAGAGCAAGAGTTCTCCCGCCAGTTCCTCCTTGCGCCGAAGAAGCAGGTCTTCTCTTGGACGGACGAAATTCCCCCGTCCCGGCACACTGTAGATATACCGGTCTCTCTCCAGCTGGGCATAGGCCTTCTGCACGGTATTGGGATTCGTGGCCAGGTCCACGGCCAGTTGTCGGACTGAGGGCATCTGCTCATCCCTCTGAAGAACCCCAAGGAGAATCAGCCTCTTGTACTTGTCCACGATCTGCTCGTAGATGGGCCTTGCGTCTTTTAGATCTAAACGGATCAAGCAGCCCCTCCTTTCCTCTCTTTCATCCGGTCAAGTGTCCCTTTTCTGACCTCTTAGGATGGATTGTTTTATTCGTACTAGTTCAACTAATACAGTTATTATACAAAGGAAGGAGACACCTGTCAACAGACGCCTCCTCTCCCATCTCTTTTGCTCTTCAGGCTCTCCGAGAATCAGAAAATCAGGAAATACGGTCAGAAGGCCGCATAGGTGAAGCCCGGCGTCGCCAGACCGCTCCCCAGGATCGCAAAGAGGTAGAGAATAATCATCAACGCCAGGTAACTTCCCGTGTACTTCCAGAATTTCCGGTCTCTAAGGACCTCTTTAAGTCTTGTAAAAATCATAAATCGCCTCATTGATATAAGTCCATCCCAGAGACCAGGGATGGTAGACATCCGCCATAAAGTAGGGCGTGTACTCATGCTGACTCAAGTCCATGCATCGGGCCCCATAGCTGGCCGCGCAGCTTGCGATTTCCCGGTAGACCCGGTCCCGGTTGGCTCGTGGCATGCCGGTCGCATCGTACCAGTAGCCGTTGACCGGGAGGATGATGACCTGGGTCTTGATCCCAAGCTCCTTGGCCACCCTGAGGAAGAGATCTAAGTCCTCCTTCTCATCGCTCGCGGTCCATTGCTCGTCCTTGTGCACCTGGTCCTTGTCCTGATAATTCTTCTGATAGCTCTTCTTCCAGGTCTCATTCATCACATAGAGCGGGTTGTCCGATTGCCCGACGGTATCCGCCCTTGCCTGTTCCCTCATTTTCTCCCAGTCTACGCTCTGGTCCTCTCTCAGATAAGATCGAATGGTCGCGTCAGACATCTCTACATTCCGGTCCGCCTTCCGGGCATTCTTCATCTTGAGAACAGCGGCCGCGAATTTCTCCTGGTCTCCCCGATTGGCCCCCAGAAGGTCTGCCGCAAGCCTCTCGGCTTCGGAGGAATCCTCCCCGGCATATGCCTTGTTGTAGATCCGCACCCGGGTCGCCAGGTCCGGATCCGAGGCCGAGAGGGCATTGACCCGGCGGATGATCTGATCCCTGGTCTCCCTCGAGAGCCTGCGGTTCTTGAGCAGGGCCAGATAGGCTGTATCGGAGAAGTGCTGCTTGAAAGCGGCCGCCGTTATCCCTGTCCCGGAGAACCACGTGGGGGAGGCAAGGAGGGTCACCTTCTTGGGAGACCGATCCCCGGAGAGCGCCGCAAGACTGATGGCATCCTGGAGCGACTGCACATTCGGATAGCCCACAGTCGTGGAGTTCACCTGCTGTCTGGTAAACATATGACTGATGTGATAAGGTTCATCGGCCCAGAAACCCAGTTCCGAAGACCCGAAAATCGGCATGGTGTCCTCATCCATGTTCTCGGTCAGAGCCGGCAGGCACTTGTTTCGAAAATCGCTGTAGAAGAAACGAAAGCCATCGCCCCCCCGCAAGTCGACCCTCTGCATCAATAGATGAAAGCTGCCCAGAAAGACGATAAAGAGCACCAGAGCCATCAAGAAAGCCTGTATTCGTCTCATGCCTGCTCCATCTTTGACTTGACTATGGCTATAATCTTGGCCGGTGTATTCATCTCCTCCCTGCGATACTCCGCAGGGGCAATCACAATGCCGAAGGTCTCCTCGATATCAACCAGGAGCTCCATATAGCCCAGGGAGTCAATCAGACCCTCCTCGTCGATATTGATGTCGGGGTCCTCCATGACCACCTCATCCTCACAGATTTCCGCTAAAATCTTCAATAACTTCTCTTCCATCTTATTCCTGCTTTCTTATTCCTGCCTTTGTATTCCTGTCACTTGTTTAATAGATCCCAAGCAGGTTCAAGAACCTGCCCGAGAAGATGAAGAAACCGAAGAAGACCAGATTGAATGTGATCCCCCAGGAGATCAGGCGAAACCAGGTCTCCTTCTTGTGCTTCTTATAGAATTTTGACTTCTTGTGGAAGATCTCCGTCAGTGTCAGAAGCAGACCGTGATAGAGCCCGTAGACCAGATACTGCAGATCGGTCCCATGCCAGATCCCCATAATTCCCATATTGATGAAGAAGGCGATTCCGGCCACAGTCAGGCGATTCTTGAACTTCTTGGTCTTCATCAGGCCCATAGAGACGCGGGAGAAGACAAAATCCCGGAACCAGTGCGAGAGGCTGATATGCCAGCGGTCCCAGAACTCGATGATGTCCAGACTTCGGAAGGGAGCCCGGAAATTGTCCGGGGTCTCAATGCCAAAGAGATAGGAGGCCCCCACCGCCATCAGAGAGTAGCCGGCAAAGTCGAAGAAGAGGTAGAAGCCATAGCCGTAGAAATAGACCAGGATGTGCTTTAAGTCCGCCTTCATCCCGAAATTGGTGTAGAGATGGTAGAAGCAGGCACCCAGGGCAAATTTGTAGACGGCTCCCAGGAGAATCTTCTGCAGGCCCCGCCCGGCCAGGTCCATATAGTCTTCTCTGGGCAGAATCCGGTGCATATCTCCCTCGAAGCGCCGGCTCCTGTCAATGGGACCTGACGTCAGAACCGGAAAGAAGAGGTCCATGTAGAGGAAGTCCCAGAGCCTCAACTTGTCTATGGACCCGTCATAGGTCTCGATAATGATCTGCGTCGACTTGAAGGTCATGTAGGACAGACCCAGAAAGCCGAAGAGATGCAGTTGCCAGTTGGCTGCCAGCGAGAACTTATAGAGGGCAAGAGGCAGGATTGAGCCGATCAGAAAGATACGGTAAATCCAGGTCTTTCTCCCCCACCGTTTTCGGACCGCCAGATAGCCCCGGTCAAGGGCATAGCTGACTGCCAGAAAGAGGGTCAAATAGGCCAGTGCCGTCGGATTCTTCCCCATGGCCCAATAGACATAGAGCAAGGAGACCAGGCTCCCATAGGGGGCGAGGGGCTTCTCCAGATAGCCCAGAAGCAGGGCCGGAATCGCCAGGAGACCCAGAGAGAGGAAGAAGCTTTGATCAACAAATAATGACATCAGATCAGCCCCTCCAGCGCCTTCTTATCCACTTTCCCGTTCAACGTCACGGGAAAGCTGTTTAAGAGGACAATCTTCTTGGGAACCATGTAGGCGGGAATCCGCGCTCCCAGGCTCTGCCGGATGTACTTGCGCCGGGCGTAGGAGTCATCTGTTCCCTCCTTCTGCAGGATGACGGCCGCCAGACTGTGCACGCGTCCCTCCCGCATCTTGGGCAGAACCACCGCCGCTTCTACCCCGTCCAGGGCCAGGAGGTTCTTCTCGATGTCTCCGAGTTCAATCCGATAGCCATGCAGCTTGATCTGCTGGTCTGCGCGGCCGCAGCAGTAGACCATCCCATCCTCTCTCACATAGCCCAGATCTCCCGTCCGGTAGGAAGCCTTCCCGTCCCGGTCCGTGAAGAAATGCCTGGCCGTCTGCTCTTTATTGCCATAGTAGCCGGCGGCGACCGTATCTCCGTTGATGATCAGTTCCCCCGTCCGGCCAAAGCCCAGCCGCCTGCCCTCCCGGTCCGCAGCGTATATTTCTGTTCCCGCCTTGACATAGCCGACCGGAAGCAGGCTCTCCGTCCTTAAAATCTCATCCGTGATCTCCACCGCAGTCACGCAGACCGTCGTCTCCGTGGGCCCATAGGTATTGATGATATGGGCCTTGGGAAAACGGTCCCTGAGCCCCCGGACCGTCTTCGGTGTGAGGGGCTCTCCGCAGAAGAGGAAGTGGCTGAGTTCCGGGAGATTTGCGGCGCAGAAATTCCTGTCTCCCATGGCCAGATCCGCAAACGATGGTGTAGAGACCCAGTAATTGACCCCATGCCGGCGGATGAAGTCCACGGCAGAGGGCACATCCCTGAGCAGGTCGTGGTCAAGGCTCACAATCGTAGATCCTGTGGCAAGACCCGTGTAGGTGTCCATGACGGACAGGTCGAAGGAGAAGGGGGCCTGATTTAAGAAGACACCCCTCCTGTCACCGACCAACTTCACAGACCAGTCCAGATACGCGTTCAGGTTGGCCCAGGTCACCTGGACCCCCTTGGGCTTTCCGGTAGACCCGGACGTGAAAATCATATAGTAGATATCATCCGCCGCCCTCTTTTCCCTGCGGATGATTGGGGACAGGTCCGCCTCTCTTCTGCAGATCTCCTCCAGGCGGTCCGGGCCGATCCCCCGGACCCCGTCCGGCCCCTCAAATTCCTCTGCGGCGAGAACAAGGGGACTTGCCACAGCGTCCACGATATCCGCGATCCTTGAGGCCGGCATATTCACATCCATAGGCACATAGGCGTGCCCGGACAGGGCGCATGCCAAGAAGCAGACCGGCATCCAGATATTCTTGTGCCCGTAGACCGGGATCGCCTGCCTCTCGTCCGGGAGTTCCTCAGAGATCCGGACGGCAAGCCGGCCGGCTCTCTGAAAGAGCTCTCCATAGCTGATCCGGCCGGTCCGAAAGAGGAAGGCCGTCCGATCCGGGTCCTCTTCCGCAATTCTTTGTATCTTTGCAATAATATCCATATATCACACCTTTTTCTAACACACAAGTGTACAAGTTTTTAGTTAAAAGATACAGACCTCTTTTCGAAATTTTTTCGAAACAAAATGAACAATAACGATCCGAGCGGACTAACCCCCTGACACAAGAAAAGAAGGCCGATCCCCATGGTCTGTGGCGCAAACGCGGTCACAAAATATGAGAATCAGCCTTCCTCGTATGGAAGCTTCTAGCCGGTCAGAAAGCGGTCGCCTCTGACAGCTTTGCTATATTTCCTTTCGATCAGTCCTTCAGCGCGGCCTGGGCTGCTGCCAGACGGGCAATGGGCACACGGAAGGGTGAGCATGAAACATAGTCAAGACCAATCTTGTGGCAGAACTCGATGGATGAGGGATCACCGCCGTGCTCGCCGCAGATGCCGGTGTGGAGCTGAGGTCTGGACTGCTTACCCAGATCAACGGCCATCTCCATCAGCTTGCCGACGCCGACCTGATCCAGCTTGGCGAAGGGATCAGACTCGAAGATCTTGTTGCTGTAGTAGGCATCCAGGAACTTACCGGCATCATCACGGGAGAAGCCGTAGGTCATCTGGGTCAGGTCGTTGGTTCCGAAGCAGAAGAACTCTGCCTGGTTGGCGATCTTATCCGCCGTCAGGGCAGCCCTGGGGATCTCGATCATGGTACCGACCTCGTACTTAAGGTCAGCATTTTCTGCCGCGATCTCCTTGTCAGCAGTCTCAACGACAATATCGCGGACGAAAGCCAGCTCCTTCTCATCGCATGAGAGGGGGATCATGATCTCAGGAACAAGATTCCAATCGGGATGCGCCTTGGACACCTTGATTGCAGCGCGGATGACTGCCGTCGTCTGCATGCGGGCGATCTCGGGATAGGTGATTGCCAGGCGAAGTCCTCTGTGGCCCATCATGGGGTTGAACTCCTTGAGTCCGGCGATGATATCCTTGATCTGCTGGACGGTCTTGCCCTGGGTGTCGGCCAGCTTCTGAATCTCTTCTTCCGTATTGGGAACGAACTCATGCAGGGGGGGATCCAGGAAACGGATGGTAACCGGGTTGCCCTCCATCGCCTCATAGAGCTTCTCGAAGTCTCCCTGCTGATAGGGCTCAATCTTCTCCAGAGCCTTCTCTCTCTCCTCCACGGTGTCGGAGCAGATCATCTCACGGAAGGCTGCAATTCTGTCCTCAGCGAAGAACATATGCTCGGTACGGCAGAGGCCGATGCCCTCGGCACCCAGCTCACGAGCCTTGGCGGCGTCTGCGGGAGTGTCGGCATTGGTGCGGACCTTCAGCTTGCGGTACTTGTCGGCCCAGGCCATAACGCGGCCGAAGTCTCCGCCGATCTCAGCCTCCTTGGTCGCAATGTCGCCCTTGTAGATGTTACCGGTTGTACCGTCAAGAGAGATGTAATCTCCCTCATGGAAGGTCTCTCCGCCGAGGGTGAAGACCTTGGCCTCCTCATCGATGACAATGTCACCGCAGCCGGATACGCAGCAGGTGCCCATGCCGCGAGCTACGACAGCTGCGTGAGAGGTCATTCCGCCGCGAACCGTCAGGATACCCTGAGCGGCATGCATACCCTCAATGTCCTCGGGAGATGTCTCCAGGCGAACCAGGATGACTCTCTCACCGGCGCCGCCGATTCCCTGTGCCTTGGCCTCATCTGCGTCGAAGACAACCTTACCGGCTGCGGCGCCCGGAGATGCGGGAAGTGCGGATCCGATGATCTGTCCTGCCTTCAGTGCCTCTGCGTCGAAGGATGGGTGCAGGAGCTGGTCCAAAGACTTGGCGTCGATACGCTTTACAGCGGTCTGCTCGTCAATCTGTCCCTCGTCCACCAGATCGCAGGCGATCTTGATGGCTGCGGGAGCGGTTCTCTTTCCGTCACGGGTCTGGAGGAAGTAGAGCTTGCCCTCCTCAATGGTGAACTCCATATCCTGCATGTCATGGAAGTGGTTCTCCAGCTTGGTGGCCAGCTCCATGAACTGCTTATAGACTGCGGGCATGGCGTTCTCAAGTGTGGAGATGGGCTGGGGTGTGCGAACACCTGCAACGACGTCCTCACCCTGGGCATTGAGCAGGTACTCGCCGAAAATGCCCTTGGCGCCGGTAGAGGGATTGCGGGTGAAGGCAACGCCGGTACCGGAGGTCTCACCCTTGTTACCGAATACCATGGTCTGCACATTCACGGCAGTACCCCAGGATCCGGGGATGTCGTTCATGCGGCGATATACGATGGCTCTTGGATTATCCCATGAGCGGAATACGGCCAGGACTGCGCCGATCAGCTGCTGCTTGGCCTCCTGGGGGAAGTCCTCTCCCAGAGCATTCTTGTAGATGGCCTTGAAGCGGCGAACCAGCTCCTTCAGATCATCGACATCCATGTCGATGTCATAGGTGATGCCCTTCTTGGCCTTGACGTCGTCAATCTCCTTCTCGAAGAGGGACTTGGAGACTTCCATAACGACATCCGAATACATCTGGATGAAGCGGCGATAGGAATCATAGGCGAAGCGCTCATTGTTGGTCTTCTTTGCGAAGCCGTCAACTGCGATGTCATTTAAGCCCAGGTTCAGGATGGTGTCCATCATTCCGGGCATGGATGCGCGGGCGCCGGAGCGGACGGATACAAGCAGGGGATCAGTCGGATCTCCGAACTTCTTCCCGTTGATCTTCTCCAGCCAGGCGATGTTCTCATCGATCTGATCCAGGACCTCCTGAGGAAGGCCCTTGCCGTTCTCATAGTAAGCGGTGCAAGCCTCAGTGGTGATGGTGAATCCCTGCGGGATGGGCATGCCCATGTAAGTCATCTCTGCCAGATTACAGCCCTTGCCGCCCAGCAGGTTCCGCATGGATGCGCGGCCCTCGGTAAACTTGTAGACCCATTTGTTTGCCATTCAATTTTCCTCCTACAACTCAACTTATGAAGTACTCTCTCCTATCGTCAAAGAGCCTCTTGTGTTCATGAGGTTCCCCCTCCGAGCACTGCTAAAATAATAACATACTGGCCAGAAAGGTCAATTACTTGTATGGGGATCTGTACAAAATGAGGGCAAAAACAGGAGTTATTTCTCCCATTTTTGCCCTCACTGTCAATCTTGTACCTGTAAAAATACACTTTTGCTTATCTGGCCCGATAGTCATGGCTCCCCTTGGGAAGGATCAGCATCTCGCAGTCCGGGCAGTAGTAGCCCTTGCAATTCTCCTTATCTCCAAGCGGATAATTCACATCCCCATATACATGAAGCCGTACAGTCTCTGTACTCCTCTCCTTCTGCCACCAGACACTACCTAAACACCATGCGCCTGTATAGTTCATGGTTCCGGACTCCATCTCCTTGCCACATGCAGGACATTTCATGGAATCACCTCAATAGATAAATAACTTTCAACACGTTTCATATAACCTGCACAACACTTCTTTTTCTCTAATCAGCTATGTGGATTATAACATATAAATTGTATTTTTTTAAGAACATATTTCAAAGATATTGACAATCAAAAAGCTTCCAAGCTTCTTTCCGCAATTGACCCAAATAATCATGTCCTGTCTATGGTAGTTTTCTCGTATTCAACCATGTTGGAAGGACACGTTGAACGGTTGAATCAAACGCTGCAGTCACGCCCGCCAGTGGAACTCCGCCTGGCGGGCATAATCGCCAAATCAATCATAGAAGAGAGAGTCAAGTGATGCTTTAAAGTGTTCGTGGTTTCGAAGCATCTTTCGAAAGAGAACAAGAATCACAAGGGTCAATACCGCTCCGGAAGTATTCAGGAAAAAATCATCAATATCGGCTGTTCTGGCCGGAAAACCGCTTACGACATTAAGTAAGAGCTGAAGAGCTTCAATCATAACAGACACGAATGCGAGCAAAGCTATCTTCTTGCCTGTTTTCCATTTTCCCCGCGTAAAAATTTCAGTATAGACAGAGAGAGGCGATAAAAGCAGAAAATTCCCAATCAGCTGAACCAAAGCCCCCTCGTGCAGATAATTTCGTATGGACGCAAGAGGAATCAGCTGGTAGAAAGCAAAATAGGAATCAACCCCCTCCTTCATCTGGCGCAAGTCCTCATCGCTAAAGAAATAAACAGGAAACAAAGTAACTTTTGCCAGACAAATCACATACACAAGAAAACTAAGAATAACCCAGAATCTTGTCTGTAATTGCAGTCTCTTTTTCAAGAACCAGCTGAGTAGAAGACCAAGGATAAATATAAGAACAAATAATTCTTTCGTGATATCAATGATCATGGTCTACCAACTCACTGTAAAATTCCCAATCCATCTCTTTTCAAAAGCTCCTGCGAGCCATGGGGCCAACGCAGGAGCTAAACATTCATCATATCAGGCATCAATTTCAGAAAGCCATTTTCTCTTCCAGATACTTCTCAAGTTCTTCGATGGGCAGACGAACCTGCTCCATGCTGTCGCGGTCACGGACGGTGACAGCCCCGTCCGTCTCAGAATCGAAGTCATAGGTAACGCAGAAGGGAGTTCCGATCTCATCCTGGCGGCGGTAGCGCTTCCCGATATTTCCCCTGTCGTCATACTCACAGTTGAACTTCTTAGAAAGCTGCTTGTAGATCTTAGTCGCACCCTCCGCCAGCTTCTTGGAGAGGGGAAGGACGCCTACCTTCACCGGAGCCAGAGCCGGGTGGAAGTGGAGGACCGTGCGCATGTCCGGCTTCTCCTCCGTTCCGATATTCTCCTCGTCATAGGCCTCGCAGAGGAAGGCCAGGACCACGCGGTCCGCCCCCAGTGATGGCTCGACCACATAGGGGATATACTTCTCATTCTTGCTGTCGTCGAAGTAGGACATGTCGACGCCCGATACCTTCTGGTGCTGCGTCAGATCGTAGTCGGTCCGGTCGGCAATCCCCCAGAGTTCTCCCCAGCCAAAGGGGAAGGTGTACTCGATATCCGTGGTTCCCTTGGAATAGAAGGACAGTTCCTCCGGATCATGATCGCGCAGGCGGATGTGGTCTGCGTTCATGCCGAGAGACAGGAGCCAGTCACGGCAGAAGCCTCTCCAGTAGTGAAACCACTCCATATCTGTCCCGGGCTCACAGAAGAACTCCAGCTCCATCTGCTCGAATTCGCGGGTCCGGAAGGTGAAGTTGCCGGGCGTGATCTCATTGCGGAAGGACTTGCCGATCTGGCCGATTCCGAAGGGGATCTTCTTGCGGGAGGTCCGCTGTACGTTCTTGAAATTCACGAAGATACCCTGCGCTGTCTCCGGGCGCAGATAGACCGTGTTCTTGGCATCCTCCGTGACGCCCTGGAAGGTCTTGAACATGAGATTGAACTGGCGGATCTCTGTGAAGTTATGCTTGCCGCAGGAAGGGCAGGGGACATGGTGTTCCTCGACCCAGGCCTCCATCTCCCGGTTAGACCATCCGTCCACCGAGGAGCTGAGGGTTATGCCCTGCTCCTTGGCAAAATCCTCAATGATCTTGTCTGCCCGGAAGCGCTCGTGGCACTCCTTGCAGTCCATGAGGGGGTCAGAGAAGGAGCCCAGATGTCCGGAGGCCACCCAGGTCTGCGGATTCATGAGGATCGCCCCGTCGATGCCGACATTCTGCGGGCTCTCCTGGATGAATTTCTGCCACCAGGCCCGCTTCACATTGTTCTTGAGCTCAACGCCCAGATTCCCGTAGTCCCAGGTATTGGCGAGGCCCCCGTAGATCTCGGAGCCGGGATAGACGAACCCTCTCGCCTTGGCCAGAGCAACAATCTTCTCCATTGTCTTTTCCATGCTAAATTCCTCTTACTCTTCTCTTGGTCTGATGGGCGCTAAGAGCCTGTGCTCCCGGCCACATAGTCTTTCACATTATAGGAAGAAAGCCCCCTTATTGCAAGAAAGCTTCCGACTTAAACGCGTGGTCCAGATACCTCCCCCGGTAGTCTCTTAGGATTCCCCAGACCTCCTCCTCCACCGCCTCTGTCAGGCGAAAGGAGAAGAGCTTCTTCATCGGAGCGGTCAGGATATACTGGAGGGCATAGAGGGCAGACCCGGAGATAAGTCGTCCCCCCTCCCCGGGCTCACAGTTACGGCAGATCACCGCCCTCCTTCCCATGTGAAAGTAAGCAAGGTCCTCTTTCCCGCCGCAGACGGCGCAAGAGAAGACATCCGGATACTCACCGTTGATCCCCATCGTCCGGATCTCATAGATGATCCGAAGAAGCCGGTGGGTGAACCTGCCGCTCTCCATTGCCCTTAGGGTCAGGTAGAGCAGGGTCAGGCGCTGGGACTCATCGTCATTCTCCAGCCCATAGTACTCGGCTACTTCCAGAAAGTAGGCAGACAGGCAGACCTTGTCATAGTCTCTCGCAAGGTCCATAAAATAGGCGTCAATATTGGCTCCGGACAGGGTATAGGAATTTCGGCCCGGGTAGATCTCGAAGGTCCCGAAAGCCATCGGCCCTGTGGCAGCCAGAAGCTGGCTGCGCGGTCTTCTTGCCCCCCGGGCAAAGGCAGCAATCTTCCCCTGCTCCCGGGTCAGCATCACGACTCTCCTGTCGAACTCGCCCACGGGCATGGCGGAGAGGACCATACCCGTCACAATCATGCTCCGACTCATGCGTCGTCTTCTCTTCGCCAGCCGAAATTCTTGATGAGGAAGTCACTGTCTCTCCAGTTCTCCTTGACCTTGACGAAGAGGCGCAGATTCACCCCGCTCTCCAGCATCCGCTCGAGCTCAAATCTGGCGTCCGACCCGATCCGCTTCAACATAGCCCCCCTCTTTCCGATAATGATTCCCTTGTGGGACTCCCGCTCGCAGATGATGGTCGCCTCTATGTCGTAGAATTTCCTGCCGCTTCGCTTCTTCATGACCTCAATGGCGACGGCAATGCCGTGGGGGACCTCCTTGTCGAGGACATAGAGGGCCTTCTCTCGAATGATCTCTGCCGCGATCTGCCGCATGGGCTGATCTGTGATGGTGTCTTCGTCATAGAAGAGCGGGCCCTCAGGCAGGTAAGAGAAAATACTTGTGATCAGGTCGTCTGTGCCGTCACCGCTCCTGGCGCAGACCGGAAGAATCTCCTCGAAATCATACTCCCTCCGATAGGTGTCAATCACCTCCAGGATCTTCTCCCGCTCCACCATGTCGATCTTGTTGATCACCAGGAAAACCGGGACCTTGCTCTTTCTTAACTCCTCCAGAATATGACGGTCGCCGCCCCCTACCCGGGTGTCGGGTTCAATCAGCCAGAGAATCAGATCCACATCCCTCATGCTGCGCTCCGCAAGGCCCACCATGTACTCTCCCAGCTTATTCTTGGCCCGGTGAATCCCCGGCGTATCCAGAAAGACGATCTGCCCCCTGTCCGGATCGGTGTAGACCGTCTGAATCCGGTTTCTTGTCGTCTGGGGCTTGTTGGATGTGATGGCGATCTTCTGTCCGATCAACCGGTTCATCAGGGTTGATTTGCCCACATTGGGGCGGCCGATCATGGCGACAAAGCCGCTCTTTTTGCTAGAAATGTCCATTTCCTCTCCCTCTACAGCAGGGGCTCGAGCCTGTGGAAGAGGTCTCTCTCCTCCTCAATGGCATCCTCATTGCCGATGACACAGATATAGTCCTGCTCTACAGCCGACGCAACCAGGTCGGCAAGGCCGCGGATATCCTCCACTTCTGCACGGATGATCTCATCTCTCTCCTCCTGCAGGATATCGTCCGAGATCCCGCTCATATAGGCGGCAAGCCCCCGGCTTCCCCGCATCGAAGGAGTAAGAGGAGTGTCCATGCCGGAGAGAGTTCCGATGATGAACTTGGTCATCGTGCGCTCATCCGCGTCAAAATCCCGAAGGAAGTCGGCCGTCCGGGCAAAGACCTCCCTGGTCTCCCTGATCTTTGGGTCTCGGTAGGACATAAAGGACAGTTTTCCGCTTCTGCTGAATCTTGACATACAGCCATAGGCCCCGCCCTTGACGCGAATGTTCATCCAGAAGTACTCGTATGCCAGTATCGTCTCAAGGATACGGAGAGCCCCCCGGTAGGAGAAGCCCTCCCGTCCGAAGTCTCCGCTCATGGCCAGGTAGTTGACCTGAGAGGCAGACTTGAAGGCCTCGTTCGGCTCGGTCAGGACCATCTCATCCGCCGCCGGCAGTTGGTAGCAGTCCCGGTATAGGCGACTCGCAATCTGAGGCAGGCAGCCTTCCAGCCGGACAAGTCCTTCATTGTCAGAGACAGAAGAGACCAGCATATTCTCCGGGCGGAAGACGGCGTGCTTTAGGTTGATCAGCTTGTCCTTGATCTCCTCCTCCATCTCCCGGAAATGCCCTGCCGTCTTCTTCAGGAAGCGGTAATAACCGATCCCGCTGATCTCATCGGTCAGCTTCCCGAGGGGGGAGAAATAGGAGTTGGCGCGATTTGCGGCGACCGTATGGCCGGCAGTCATGAGCTTGGTCTCCATCCGCAGGATCTCCTCATCCAGGAGATCCTTGAGTCGCTTTCCATCAGCGAAGGAACTGGTCAGCATGACCTCCTCCATCAGACGGGCGGCGGATTCTATGTCCGGACTGAGGAACTTGGCGTGAACCTCCAGAGTCAGCCGATACCCCCTCTCTCCTCCGGGATAGGTCTGCAGGCCGGTCGAGATGCCGCCGGTCGCCAGGTGAATCGCATTGGCCAGGTCGGTATAGGTGTACCGCTCCGTATCCACCAGTCCCAGGAGCTTGGCCAAAAAGGCCAGAGAGCCCAGATCCTCCTGGGCAATATGATCGGCATGGAAGACCAGGTTCAGATAGTGGATGCCGTTGGTCGCCACATTGTGGTGGAGGACTGTGAAATCTCCCACCCTCTTCACATCACAGTCAATCGAATGAATCTCCCGGCGCAAGTCCTCCCTTTGGAGCATGGGAATCTTCTCGAGATCCTGTGGACTGTCCTCGTCCTCCTGATAGGCCGTCAGGCGCAGGGTCTGATCGATCAGGGTCCGGATCTCCTCCCCCGTGAGCCTGTTCTTATAGGAAGCCATCGTTTGATCCAGTTTCCTGTTCCTCTTGCTCGCCAGACCCTTCTTGGGAAGAAGCATAACAAGAGAGGCATGGGTATTTCCCAGCAGCTGGCGGCGGATCAGGTCCTCGAAATATCCCTCTGCGACCTTCTGCTTGAGCTCACCTAAGATCCCGCTCCCCTGCAGGTGCATAAAGGGCTCTCTCTCATCATAGAGCCAGGAATCCAGGAGTCGGAGTCCCCAGATCAGTCCCCTGGGATAGCGGTCGTAATCGGCCTCTCTGAGCTGGAACTGAGCCGTATTGATCGCTGCGTAGAGGGCCTTATGATCCACCCCATCGCGAACTTGGTCCTCTAGCGTCTGCCGGATGATCTGAAGGAAGCGGTCGGCATCCTCGGGATCCGCCCCCTTGGCCGTGATAGAGAAGACCGGCTGGAGGATGCCGGCGTCATAGCCGCCATAGATGTCCCTGCCGATGCCGGCGTCAATCAGGGCCTTCTTTATGGGGGCGCCCGGAGAATCCAAGAGCGCATAGTCCAGGATCTTGAAGGCCTGATAGAGGACAGGATTTAATGCCGTGTCGACAACCAGATTATAGGAGAGATAGCCGGCATCCTCCTGGTCTTCTGCCGCGGAGACGGGATAGGACTCCTCCACACGGCGCATCTGTCCAAAGGGCGACTGAAGGGGGATTCGGCTGTCGACCCCGATCGCCTCGTAATGACTCAAATACTCCCGGTCCAGATAGGCCAGCTTGGCCTCCATGTCGAAGTCCCCATAGAGGTAGATATAGGCGTTGCAGGGGTGATAGTACTTCCTGTGAAAATCAAGGAAGTCCTCATAGGTCAGGTCCGGGATTGAGGCCGGATCGCCGCCGGATTCCACCCCGTAGGGGGTGTCCGGAAAGAGAGACTCCATGACCTTCCTCTCCAGGACATCGTCCGGAGAGGAGAAGGCCCCCTTCATCTCGTTATAGACAACACCGTTGATCCTGATGGGATCTTCCGGGCTCTTGAGCTCATAGTGCCAGCCCTCCTGCATGAAGATCTCCGGCCTGCTGTAAATGCGGGGATGAAAGACGGCGTCCATGTAGACATCCACCAGATTGTCGAAGTCCCTGTCATTGCAGGAGGCCACCGGATAGACCGTCTTGTCCGGATAGGTCATGGCATTCAGGAAGGTGTTCAGAGACCCCTTGACAAGCTCCACGAAGGGATCCTTGACAGGATACTTATCTGAGCCGCAGAGGACGGAGTGCTCTATGATATGGGCTACTCCGGTGGAATCCTTCGGCGGGGTCCGAAAGCCGATGTAGAATACCTTGTTCTCGTCCTCATTTTGAATCAGGACCAGGTGCGCTCCGGATTTCCTGTGGCGCAAGAGCAGCCCGTCTGAGGAGATGTCCCCAAGGTGTTCCTCTCTTATGACCTCATAGGCATCATTGACCTTCGCCATGAATAACCTCCATCCTTCTCATCCTCTATGACCGATCCATATGGACATCCAGCTGCTGAAAGGGAATGCAGATCCCCTCCTCATCGAAGGTCAATTTGATCTTCTCAAGCATACTCCAGTGGACATTCCAGTAGTCTCCTGTCGAGACCCAGAAGCGCAGGCCCAGTTTCACGGAGGACGCGGCCAGGTCTGATACAAAGACCTGATAGGGCTGCGTGTCCAGGGCCCTCGGCTCCTCTTTGACCAGGCGCATGAGCAGGTCCTTGGCCTTTCGGATGTCGTCCTCATAGGAGATTCCGACCGACAGGTTGATCATCCTGATATCCGCATGGGTCACGTTGGTCATCGAGGTGTTGGCCAGTGTTCCGTTGGGAATGATGATAATTTTATTGTCAAAGGATTTGAGCTTGGTGTAGAAGACCGTGATCTCAATGACCGTCCCCTCGTTGGCGTGCGTGTCCTCGACGATATAGTCTCCCACCCGAAAGGGATGGAGGAGGAGGATCAGGACGCCTCCTGCAAAGTTGGCCAGAGACCCCTGCAGGGCCAGACCCGCCGTCACGCCCAAGGAGGCAATCGCGGCGGCAGCGGAGACCGTCTGTACACCGAAGACCCGAAGAATCACAAGGACCAGTCCCAGATAGACCAGCCACTTGAGGAGGGAGTCGATGAACTGAATGGCTCCGGTGTCGATGTCTTGCCTCTTCATTCCCTTCCGAATCAGTTTGCGGACCAGGCCGGACAGCTTGACCCCCAGCCCCCAGACCAGGAGGGAGATCAGGACCGACCAGAAGAAGGACAAGAGGTTCGGAATCTGCCCGTTGATCCAGTTCTGCGGATGAAAATTACCTGTCAAGACTTCACTGATATTCATGTCCGATCCTTCTCCCAAAGCTGCAGAATCAACTCCCCTGTGAAGACAACGAGGACAATGACGAAACTCGCCACAAGAGACAACTTCTGTTTTTTCTTTCTCATGATTTACCTCCATAGCAGAGACAAAACGCGTCGATTTGTTCCCATCTGCCGGACAGAGTTTAGAGCAGGGTCAATCTCTCGACTACTTGACCACCCTTACCTTGATCACAGTCTCAAGCCCGTTCAGCTGTTCAATCACCTCCAGGGGCATGGCAGAATCCAGATCCATCAAGGTATAGGCGTAATCCCCCTTGGACTTGTTAGTCATGTCCGACACATTGACGTCCGCGTCGCCGACAATACTCGTGATGGCGGCCAGGGTCCCCTTGGAGTTCTTGTGGAGGATAGCAAGCCTGCTGGAACTAGCGCACTCCCCCATGTCACAGCGGGGAAAATTGACGGAGTTGATGATATTGCCGTTCTCGATATAATTGCGGATCTCCTCGACGGCCATCACAGCGCAGTTGTCCTCTGCCTCTTCCGTGGAGGCTCCCAGATGAGGCAGCACAATCACGCCCTCTGCGCCTGCCACGGTCGGATTGGCGAAATCCGTCACATAGCGGTGAATCTTGCCCGCGGCGATCCCGTTTACAAGGGCCGCCTCATCAACCAGGACATCTCTTGCAAAATTCAAGATGACGACATCCCGCTTCATCTGCTGGACCGCCGCCTTGGAGATCATCCCCTTCGTGGCGTCCGAGGCAGGCACATGCAGACTGATGTAGTCGCAGTCCCTGTAGATGTCCTCCGCGCTTGATACATGCCGGACATTTCTGGACAGGTTCCAGGCGGCGCCGACAGAGATGTAGGGGTCATAGCCCAGGACTTCCATCCCCAGGTGGAGGGCCGTATTGGCCACCTTCTGACCAATGGCGCCCAGACCGATGACGCCCAGTTTCTTGCCCGCCAGTTCCCGGCCGGCGAACTGCTTCTTGGCCTTCTCCGCCGCCTTTGCGATGTTCTCATCCGAGGCATTGGCCCGGACCCAGTCGATCCCGCCCACAATATCGCGGGAGGCCAGGAGCATCCCCGCGATGACCAGCTCCTTGACCGCATTGGCATTGGCCCCGGGAGTGTTGAAGACCACGATCCCCTCCCTGGCGCACCGGTCCAGCGGAATGTTGTTGACTCCGGCGCCCGCCCTGGCAATGGCCAGGAGCCGGTCGGAGAAGTTCATCTCATGCATCTTGGAGGACCGGACCAGAATCGCTTCCGCGCTCTCCACCTCCTCGACATGCTTGTAGTCTGTACTGAAAAGGTCCGTTCCGACCTTTGCAATATTGTCCAAAGTCGCATACTGATACATAACAATCTCTCCATTTCCGATAAAGGCCGCCTTCTGCTGACAGGGCAGGACTCAGCGGTTCTTCTTCTCAAAGTCCTCCATGAAATCAACCAGTTTCTCAACTCCTGCCTTCGGCATGGCATTGTAGATGGAAGCCCTCATTCCGCCCACCGTCCTGTGGCCCTTGAGATTCTCAAGGCCGCAGGCCTTAGCCTCGGCGACGAATTTGGCATCCAAGTCCTTGTCTCCTGTCACAAATGGCACATTCATCAGGGACCGGTCTTTCTTCTCGACCGTTCCATGAAAGAGGTCTGACCGGTCCAGGAAGTCATAGAGGATCGCGGCCTTTTCCTCATTTTTCTCCTTCATCACGCCAAGACCGCCCATATTCTTAAGCCACTTGAAGACCTTGCCGCAGATGTAGATCGACCAGCAGTTGGGTGTATTGTAGAGGGACCCGGCCTCCGCCTGCGTGTCGAAGCGGAGCATCGTCGGGACGGATGGATCCAGGTCATCTCTGATCAGGTCCTGACGGATGACATCGATGACAAGGCCGGCCGGACCGACATTCTTCTGGACCCCGCCATAGAGGACAGCGTACTTGGAGATGTCCATGGGCTCGGACAGGAACATGGAGGAGACATCACTGACCAGGTCGACCCCCTTGGTGTCCGGGAGCTCCGTGAATCGGGTCCCGTAAATGGTATTGTTCTGACAGATATAGACATAGTCCATATCCTCGGTGACCGGAAGGTCTGACAGGTCAGGGATATAGGAGAAGGTGCGGTCGGCGGAGGAGGCCAGTTCAACTACCTGCCCGTACTTTCTCGCCTCGGCGGCCGCCTTCTTGGCCCACTGGCCCGTGATGATATAGCCGGCCTTTTTCTTTTGCATCAGATTCATGGGGATTGCCGCAAACTGCTGGGAGGCCCCTCCCTGCAGGAAGAGAACCTTGTAATTGTCGGGAATGCCGATCAGGGAGCGAAAATCCGCCTCGGCCTCCCGGATGATCTCCTGAAACATGGAGGACCTGTGGGACATCTCCATGACGGACATGCCGCATCCCCGGTAATCCATCATCTCTTCCTGTGCCTCTCTCAGCACTTCCTCCGGCAAGACCGCCGGGCCGGCGGAGAAGTTATAGACTCTGCTCATCATACATTCCTTTCCATTCATCCATCAGATTCCCGATCCGACTATTTCTTCACTCCCTCGTCCAGGTCTCTCTGGTCAAATGCCTCCGCAATGGACTTGCCCGGGGCGACCATGGGCCATACCTTGAGATCCGGATCAATGTGGGCGTCAATGAGAACCGGCCCCTCAGCGGCCAGGGCCGCGTCGAGAGCCCGATTGAACTCCTCCTTGTCAGAGACGGAATAAGCCGTCGCCCCCATGGCCTCAGCCAGCTTGACGTAGTCGATATTGTCAGCTAAGACCGTCTGGGAATAGCGTTTTCCGTAGAAGAGATCCTGCCACTGGCGGACCATGCCGAGGACCCGGTTGTCGACCAGAACCTCGATCAGGGGAAGCCGCTCTCTCACGGCTGTTGCGATTTCGTTCATGTTCATGCGAAAGCAGCCGTCGCCGGCGATATTGATGACCTGCTTGTCCGGGCAGCCGATCTGGGCCCCGATGGCCGCTCCGAGTCCATATCCCATGGTCCCGAGCCCGCCGGAAGTCAGGAACTGGCGGGGTCGGCGAAAGCGGTAGTACTGGGCCGTCCACATCTGGTGCTGGCCAACCTCGGTCACAATCACCGCATCTCCTCCGGTCTTCTCCCAGATCTTCTCGACCAGGTAAGGACCGCTGAGCCGGCTGTGATCGTAGAGGAGGGGAAAGCGCTCCTTGGCCCTGGCCACTTCCCTCTTCCAATCGCTGTGATCCTGCTGGTCGATCATGGGATTCAGTTTGCGGAGGACCTCCTTGACATCCCCGATGACATCCGCGTTGACCACGATATTCTTGTTGATCTCCGCCGGGTCGATGTCAATATGAAGAATCTTGGCATCCTTGGCGAAGGCCTTGGGGTTGCCGATGACCCGGTCGGAGAAGCGGGTCCCGATGGCGATCAGAAGGTCACAGCGGCTGACGCCGAAATTGGAGGCCTTGGTCCCGTGCATGCCGAGCATGCCGGAGTAGGCGGGGTCATTGCCGTCGAAAGCCCCCTTGCCCATCAGGGAGTCGCAGACCGGGGCATCCACCAGTTTGACAAAGGTCGCCAGTTCCTCCTCTGCCCCCGAGATCACGGCGCCGCCCCCCACAAAGATATAGGGGCGGCTTGCGGACCGAATCATCCGCACTGCTCGCTCCAGGCTCTCCTGACCGGTCTGCTCTCTGACCTTGCGCAGGGGAACCGGACTCTTGTTCTCGAACGAAGCGGACGCCGCCGTCACATCCTTGGTGATATCCACAAGGACCGGCCCCGGGCGTCCGCTTTTGGCAATGGCGAAGGCCCTGCGCAGGGTGTCTGCCAGATGACGTACATCCTTTACGATAAAGTTGTGCTTGGTGATCGGCATGGTAATACCGGCGATATCCACTTCCTGGAAAGAGTCCTTGCCCAGAAGAGAGACCCCCACATTACAGGTAATGGCCACGACAGGCACGGAGTCCATATAGGCGGTTGCGATTCCTGTGACCAGGTTGGTCGCCCCCGGTCCGGAGGTAGCGAAGCAGACCCCCACCTTGCCGGTCGCTCTGGCGTAACCGTCCGCGGCGTGCGAGGCTCCCTGCTCATGGCTGGTCAAGACATGGCGGATCTCATCGCTGTGGCGATAGAGTTCATCGTAGACATTTAAAATTGCGCCGCCCGGGTAGCCGAATACCGTGTCAACCCCCTGCTCCTTCAGACACTCGATGAGTATCTGTGATCCTGTCATATGCATATCCTGCTCTCTTCCATAACATAGGTCTTGGCCGTGCCTGCCGGCCCTTAGTCCTGCCGTCTCTTAACACGCTCTGTCTTCCCGGCCGGCCCCGTCACCCGGATACCTTCCCGGCTCCGGGGACCTCCAGGACAGCGCCCCGGTTGCCGGACGTAACCATCGCAGCATAGCGGGCCAGGTATCCGGTGGTCACGGAGGCCTCTCTGGGCTTCCATTTGGCCCTTCTCTCCTCCAGTTCCCAGTCAGACAGCTTGACATCAAGGCGCATCCCGGGAATGTCAATCTCTATAATATCGCCCTCCTCAATCAGGGCGATGGGACCGCCGACCGCCGCCTCCGGGGAGACATGGCCGATCGAGGCTCCTCTGGAGGCGCCGGAGAAGCGGCCGTCCGTAATCAGGGCGACGGATTCGCCCAAACCCATGCCGGCAATCGCCGAGGTCGGGTTGAGCATCTCTCTCATGCCGGGCCCGCCCTTGGGGCCCTCATAGCGGATGACAACGACATCGCCGGGCAGGATCCTGCCTCCCTGGATCGCATCGATCGCATCCTCCTCGCAGTCAAAGACTCTGGCCGGTCCCTCATGGCGCATCATCTCGGGGGCCACCGCAGACCGCTTGACCACCGACCCGTCCGGGGCGATATTCCCGGACAGAACGGCAAGCCCACCCTGATTGGAGTAGGGCCTGTCAATGGGCCGGATGACCTCGGGATTCCGGTTGAGAGCGCCCGCAATGGCTTGTCCTATGGTCTGTCCCGATACCGTCAGGCAGTCCTCGTGGATCAGTCCCTTCTTGGCCAGCTCATTCATGACCGCATAGACGCCGCCCGCCTCATTGAGCTCCTCGATGTAGTGGTGGCCGGCCGGCGCAAGATGGCAGAGATTTGGTGTCCGCTCGGAGATGGGATTGGCAAAGCTGATGTCGAAGTCAAATCCGATCTCATGCGCAATAGCGGGCAGGTGGAGCATGGAATTGGTGGAGCAGCCGAGGGCCATATCGACGGTCAGGGCATTCAGGATGGAGTCCCTGGTCATGATATCTCTGGGGCGGATGTTCTTTGCGACCAGGTCCATGACTGTGTAGCCGGCCCTCTTGGCCAGCTTGCGCCGGTCGGAATAGACCGCCGGGATGGTCCCGTTCCCCCGCAGGCCCATTCCGAGGGCTTCTGTCAGGCAGTTCATGGAATTGGCCGTGTACATGCCGGAGCAGGATCCGCAGGTGGGACAGGCGTTATTCTCATAACACTGTAAGGTGTCATCGTCCATCTTCCCCGCCGCATTGGCTCCCACCGCCTCAAACATGGAGGACAGAGATGTCTTCTCTCCCCCGACATGACCCGCCAGCATGGGTCCGCCGGACACGAACACCGTGGGGATATTGATCCGGGCAGCCGCCATCAGCATCCCCGGAACCGTCTTGTCGCAGTTGGGGATCATGACCAGGCCGTCGAACTGGTGGGCGAGGGCCATGACCTCCGTGGAGTCCGCGATAAGATCCCTGGACACCAGAGAGTATTTCATTCCGATATGCCCCATGGCCAGGCCGTCGCAGACGGCAATCGCGGGGAAGACCACAGGTGTTCCCCCTGCCTCGGCGACGCCCAGCTTGACTGCGTCGGATATCTTGTCCAAGTCCATATGGCCCGGTACGATTTCATTGAAGCCGCTGACAATTCCGATCAGAGGTTTTCTGACCTCCTCCGGGGTAAAACCCAGCGCATTTAAGAGCGAGCGGGCCGGAGCCTGCCGCTTTCCTGATTTCATCTTGTCACTGATCATATCTATCTCCTACATAGTTTCCGGCAGATCAGGTCCCCCATCTGCGCGGTTGAGAGCTGGCGGATTCCTGCGGCTTCCTCCTTCGACCGGGGCATGATATCGGCGGTGCGGTAGCCCTCCTCCAGGGCTCCGGCCACAGCCGCCTCGATCGAGTCCGCCGCCTGATCCTGATCCAGGGAGAAGCGCAGCATCATCGCAGCCGACAGGATGGTCGCAATCGGATTGGCAATCCCCTTGCCCGCGATATCGGGAGCAGACCCGCCGGATGGCTCGTAGAGACCGAACCTGGTCTCATTGAGGCTGGCGGATGCCAGCATGCCGATGGATCCGGTCACCATAGAGGCCTCATCGGAGAGAATGTCCCCGAACATGTTCTCCGTCAGAATCACATCGAACTGCCCCGGGTTCCTGACCAGCTGCATGGCGGCATTGTCCACCAGCATATGCTCGCAGACCACCTGGGGATAGTCCCCGGCCACTTCTTCCACCAGCTTCCTCCAGAGCCTGGACGAGTCGAGGACGTTGGCCTTGTCGACCGAAGTGACTTTCCTCCTCCTCTTGAGGGCGACATCGAAGGCCCGCCTTGCAATGCGGCGGATCTCCTCCTCGTTATAGGTCAGGCAGTCTGTCGCCGTGACCAAGCCGTCCACTTCCCGGGTCTCTCTCCTGCCGAAATAGAGGCCGCCGGTCAACTCGCGGACAATGATCATATCGAAGCCTTCCCCGATGATCTCGTCGCGCAGAGGGCAGGCTGCCTTCAGCTGCGGATAGAGGATGGCCGGCCGCAGGTTTGCGAAGAGATTCAGCGCCTTGCGCAGGGCCAGAAGGCCGGCCTCGGGCCGAAGCTCCGGAGGCAGCTTATACCAGGGACTGGTCTGCGTATTGCCCCCGATGGAACCCATGAGGACGGCCTCGGAAGCCTTGGCCTGAGTAATAGCCTCGTCCGTCAGGGGCCGGCCGGTTCGATCGATGGAGGCTCCTCCCATCAGAATCTCCGAGTAGTCGAATCGGATGCCATAGAGTTCTCCCACCGCATCCAGAACCTTCCTTGCCTCTCTGACAATCTCGGGGCCGATTCCGTCCCCGGGAATCAGGCCGATTTTATATGCCATGGGCGCTCTCCTCTCTCTGTACCGACCGGGCCCGCCGAAGATTTTTTGCCCGGTCGGAAGGCAGGCCTTGTTATTGCTTCATATCTTAGTGTTTTTGACGCCTCTATGCAATAAATTGTCCCTGCCGGGCCCATAGCAATCCCTTATAGATCCTATAACCCGCCCGGTCTTTCCCTAGATCAGGGCCAGTCCCTCCAGAGCCTTTAGAATCCCGTCCCGATCGATGTGGTCAGTCACATAATCGGCCGCCTCCTTGACTTCTTCTCTGGCGTTGCCCATGGCCACACCGATCCCGGCGTACTCCATCATCTCCAGGTCATTATAGGCGTCCCCGAAGCTCACGGAGTCCTTGCGGTCGATCCCGTAATAGGCAAGCGCCTGCTTCATGCCTCCCGCCTTGGTGATGCCCCGGATTGTAATTTCTCCCGAGTACCGGTCCATGATGTCCCCGAAGGAAGCGGGCAGGACGGAGAAGTAGTCGCTGGTTTTCGCCGCCAGCTCCTCAACCGTCAGGTCGGCCCAGTTGTAGAAGAGCTTCTCAACCCCCTTGACATGATCGAAATTATCTACCAGGTGAATTCCTCCCAGAACCGAGTCCATATTCTCCCGGGGAACGCCGAGTCTTTCGAATCCCTCCCTGATCTGCGCAAGCCCCCGCGGAGTGATATAGGATCCGTCCTCCACCTGCAGGCCCACCATAATATCATGCGCCAGGAAGAAGTCCGTCAGCTTCTTTAGCTCCTCCTCCTTCATCGTCACATGGTAGACGATCTTCCCGTCACATCTGACATAGGCCCCGGCGGCGCAGACGAAGCCATCGAATCCGAAGTCGATCAGCTTCGGATAGATCTGGGCGAAATTGCGGCCCGTGGACAGGAAGAGCTTGTGTCCCCTCGCCCTGGCCCTCGTCAGAGCCCTTCTGGCCGAATCCGGGAAAACTCCGTCCTGGTTCACCAGCGTCCCGTCAATATCGAAAAATAAAGCCTTGCCTGTCATGCTCATCTCCTCGTGCCTTTCGGCTGACATACAGCCCACATTCTAAGAGATTGTCCCCCTCTTGTCACGGCCCCGCAAGTCCTACAGACAAAAAGAGAGAGCCTCCCCTCTTGGCCGCATCCGATATGCGCCCGCGATCATGCGTGGTCGGCTCTCTTATATTGGTAAATATATGCGCTTTAGATTACATTCAACTGCAATCTCCTGCGATAGATGGGATCAATGCGGTCCAGGCTTCTCCTGGCCCGGTGATAGAGATTCCGGTTGATGGAAATCACGCACACCGTCGCCGCCCCGTGGTACTCCCTGCGGCGATAGAAGGGAACTCTCTTTACATTCAGAGAATAAGAAATCGAGTCCTCATTCAAGACCTCTATGGTGGAAGTGGAAGCCCTGTGGTTGGTTGACACGCACAGGACGACATCCTTGTTCATATGCTTGTCGAAGCGCAGCTCTCTTGTTCCTAACATGAATATCACCCCTGTTAGGACTATTTTACACAAGATCTAGCGAATCTTCCAGGAGATCCTCCACTAAATCTATGATTTCGGCAACTTTATCAAAATTGCAGGCTGTCACTAGATCTGGTATGTTCAATCTGCTCAATCCACAAGAGAGGTCAGCCGGCGGAGGGTGGCCACCGCAGGGTCGGCGACAAGCAACTTGGCATGCTCCCGGAAGGTCAGGAAACCCTCCTCCTCCGCGTACATAAAGTCGGCATACTCACAGATAGACAGGGCACACCTGGCCACATCGTCCACCTTATCCGCGAAGAAGAGGCGCAGGTAGTAGACCCCATCCCTTTGATAGAGCTCAGAGGGCAGATCCTTGGGCAGATCGGTATAGGTCAGCATGCGAAGCAGGTTCCCAAAGCAGGAAAACTCCGCCCAGAGGGGCTTGTCCAGCTGGGCCAGAAGGCTCTTGCGCTCAGCGGACTGGCGGGCGATCTCCTCTCCCATCCTGGCCATGGCAATGTCTGTCGCCGTAGGGGGCTGCTGGTTGAGATCAACTTCTGCAGAGGCAATCGCCGGCGCCTTGGCCGCATCCTTGCCATGGCTGACCCCCTGCTTCCGGCCCACAGCTGCCGGATCAGATGAAGAGATCGTGGAAGCGGACGGCTCCGATCCGGTCTTGCTCTCGCCCGAGTGGTCGGCTGCGTCCGGCTGCAGGCCCAGTTCATCCAACGTATCCTTGAGCTGATCGAGCATATCGTGCAGGCTCTCCGCCCTGCCGTCCGAAATCATCATAGAGACATCGCCGCCCGGCATGACAGACAGCTGGACAGAAAGGGCTTCTTCACTGGCTGTGAAGTCGACCTCCTCCTTGGCCTCCTCCAGGATGTGGCGGAGGAAAATCTCCGCCTTCTTGCGATCCTCCAGGAGGTCGTCCAGTTGAATGTCATAGCTGGACATCTCATCGGCCGTAATGGTACAGCGTATTGCGCTGTCACTGATTTTCTTGAACTTCAAATGGACTCACCTCCTCAATATGGATTTCTTACTTCTATTGTCCGCCAGCTAAGACCTGATGTCAAACCTGCCCGATCCACAGATATAAGAAGGAAGGCCGACCACTGTCAACCGCGCCGCAAATCAGCCGTCTGCGCGATCGATAGTAGCAAGCCTTCTTCTCACTGCCTCTTTGGCTTATGCAGGAGATGGGACTTGAACCCACACGATATTGCTACCGGCAGATTTTGAGTCTGCTGCGTCTGCCATTCCGCCACTCCTGCGAATGCCTCCGCTGAGGGCGGAACCATCAGCTGCTATACTATCACAGACCAAAAAGAAATTGCAAGGCGAAATCCGGGTGGGAGAAACCCAGCCGGTCGAGTCGCCTTACAGGGCCGGCCCTCTTACTTGCCGGCATCCCAGTTCATATGATCCAGGATATCGAAACAATCAAAGGTCGCGAAATAGTCCCTCGGAGTCTGGGCGCGCCGAATCAATTCGAAGCTCCCGTCCTCCCTTAGCAGGATCTCCGAGCTCCAGAGACGGCCATTATAGTTGTAACCCATAGAGAAGCCGTGCGCCCCTGTGTCATGAATGAAGAGGAGGTCTCCGGTCTCAATTGCGGGCAGCTTTCGGTCTATGGCGAACTTGTCATTGTTCTCACAGAGGGCCCCGGTCAGGTCATAGGTCTCGGTCAGAGGGGCGTCCTCCTTGCCCAGGACCGTGACGTGATGATAGGCCCCATACATGGCCGGCCGCATGAGGTTGGCCGCGCAGGCGTCCAAACCGATATAGTTCTTATAGGTGTGCTTGGCGTGAATGGCCCGGGTTACCAGACCTCCGTGGGGGCCCATCATAAAGCGGCCCATCTCTGTGTAGATCGAGACCTGATCCATGCCTGCCGGAACCAAGATCTGGTCATAGACCTTCTGAACCCCACGGCCGATTTGCTCGATATCATTGGAAGTCTGGTCCGGCCTATAGGGAATGCCCACGCCCCCGGACAGATTGATGAAATCGAAGTGAATCCCCACCTCCCGGGAGATCTCTACAACCAGCCGAAAGAGGGTCCCGGCCAGGGTCGGGTAGTAATCATTGGTCACCGTATTGGAGCAGAGGAAGGCGTGGATGCCGAAATGTCTGACCCCCTTTGCCTTCAGGATCTTATAGGCCTCAATGATCTGCGCATGAGTCATGCCGTACTTGGCGTCCCCGGGATGGTCCATAATCCCGTTGGCGAGTTCATAGGTGCCGCCGGGATTGTATCGGCAGCAGACCGTGTCCGGCAGAGGTCCCACATTCCTCTCATAGAAATCAATGTGGCTGATGTCATCGAAGTTAATGATTGCTCCGATCTCAGCGGCATACCGAAACTCCTCCGCCGGCGTGTCGTTGGAGGTGAACATAATCTCCTCCCCCTTCATCCCGAGGGCGTCCGAGAGCATAAGCTCGCTTAAGGAAGAGCAGTCCGTCCCGCAGCCGTATTCCCGCAGGATTCGGATCAGAAAGGGGTTGGGGGTCGCCTTTACGGCAAAGTACTCGCGGAAGCCCGGGTTCCAGGCAAACGCCTTCTTGACGGCGAGCGCCTTCTGCCGGATCCCTCTCTCGTCATAGACATGAAAGGGGGTGGGATACTTGGCCGCAATCTCCTCCGCCTTATCCCTGCTCAAAAATGGAATCTTGTCCATACCTTCACCTCCTGCGATGAAATCTAAGGGGCCTTCTTACAATGTGACAGCATGAGGAGAAAAAAGAAGGAACCGCCCACAGTCTCCTGTGGGACAGCCCCTTCTCTCCTCTCCTGAGGAATCTCAAAGCTAGCGACGGGAATCGGACCCGTGACCTCCTCACTACCAATGAGGTGCGCTACCATCTGTGCCACGCCAGCTTGTTGGCTCTATCGCCGACCTTGATAATATACTATAAGGCCAAGTTGCGTGTCAAGCAGCATTTTCCGGCTTCCGTCAAGCCCTTAGCAAAAGTCCCGATCGGGATTATACGCGCTTTAAGTACTCTCCGGTCCTGGTGTCAATCTGGATGACGTCATTCGTCGACACAAAGAGGGGAACCTGAACCTGGGCTCCGGTCTCAACCGTTGCCGGCTTGGTCGCTCCCTGGGCCGTATTGCCGGCGAATCCGGGCTCGGTCTCAGTGACGGCAAGCTCGACGAAGAGAGGGGGCTCGACGGCAAATACTTCTCCCTGGTAGGAGATCACCTTGCACATCTCATTCTCCTTGACGAACTTGAGGGCATCGCCGATGGCTTCCTTGGACAGAGCCACCTGATCGTAGGTCTCAACATCCATGAAATAGTAGAGGTCACCATCGCTGTAGAGATACTGCATATCCTTGCGGTCAATATGCGCGGCCTGGAACTTCTCGGTCGGGCGGAAGGAAGTCTCTACGACGCCTCCGTTCTTGATATCCTTGAGCTTGGTGCGGACGAAGGCAGCGCCCTTGCCCGGCTTTACATGCTGGAACTCAATGACCTGGCAGACCTTGCCGTCGTACTCGATTGTAACACCATTTCTGAAATCGCCTGCTGTTACCATTGTGATGATCCTCCTCTATAATCCTCTCGCATAAGCCTGCAGAGACGCATCATTCTGCCTCTTGATAAATCTACAGATTGCTCCTTATTATAGCGAAAACCCATCGGGCACGCAAGCCCGCAGGGCCTCTGCCCAAGTCACAGCTCTTGCCCCGCCTTCGTCCGCTGCTCAATCTCCCGGATCAGCTTTACCCGCTCTGCATGGCGCCCTCCCAGGAAGCCCGCTCCCAGATAGGCGTCTAAGATGGCCCTGGCCATCTCCGCTCCCACGATCCGGGCTCCCAGACAAAGAATATTGGCGTCGTTGTGCTCTCTGGCCAGGCGGGCGGAGACTGGGTCGGAGACGCTGGCCGCCCGGATCCCCTCGACCTTATTGGCCGCAAGAGACATACCGATGCCGGTGCCGCAGATCAGGACCCCGCAGGAGACTTCTTTTCCTGCGACCGCCCTGGCCACTGCTTCTGCGTAGTCCGGATAGTTGACGCTTTCCTCTTCGTCCGTGCCGAAATTCACAACTTCATGGCCCAGCCCCTCCAGATATTCCTTCATCTCGAACTTTAAGGCCGTAGCCGCGTGATCATTGCCGATTGCAATCTTCATCTTCTCTCCCTCATCTGACAGGTCGACTGCGCTTTGTCTCTCACTTCTTGTCATTCTTGAGCATCTTGGTCAGTTCCTGCATGAAGGTGTCCACATCCTTGAACTCCCGGTAGACAGAGGCGAAACGGACATAGGCGACCGGGTCAAGCTCGGAGAGCTTGTCCATGACAATCTGGCCGATCCTGGTCGACTCGATCTCCTTGCTCTCTCCGGTGAAAATCAAGGCTTCGACCTCATCAGCCAACCGGTTGATCTGATCCACGGAGACCGGGCGCTTGTGGCAGGCGCGGATGATTCCTCCGACCACCTTGTTGCGGTCATACTGTTCCCTGGTGTTGTCCTTCTTGATGACGATCAGGGGGATGGTCTCCACCTTCTCGTAAGTTGTAAAGCGCTTCTTGCAGTCATCGCAGACTCTTCTCCTGCGAATGGACGTATTGTCGTCCGCCGGCCTGGAGTCAATCACCCTGGTGTTGTCACTGCCGCAAAATGGACATTTCATAGCCGTATCCTTCCCTTTGATCCTCTCTGATCGCTTGATACACCTTTATACATTGAAGCGGAAATTGATGATATCTCCGTCCTCAACCACATATTCTTTGCCCTGCAGGCCGACCAATCCGGCCTCCTTCGCCGCGTGCATACTGCCCTGTTCGATCAGGTCAGTGTACTTCACCACTTCTGCCGCGATAAATCCTCGCTCGAAATCCGTGTGGATCTTGCCGGCCGCCTGGGGCGCCTTGGTCCCCTTTGTAATGGTCCAGGCCCGGGTCTCATCCTCCCCGGTAGTCAGATAGGAGATGAGTCCGAGAAGCTCATAGGAGGCCCGGACCAACTTATCCAGTCCTGACTCCTTTAAGCCCAGGTCCTCCAAAAAGGCCTGCCGCTCATCATCCTCAAGCTCGGAGATCTCCGCCTCCATCTGGGCACAGACGACGAAGACCTGTGCCTTGTGCTCCCCGGCATAGTCGCGGACCTTCCTGACATAGGCATTGTCCGCCCCGTCATCAGCCATGTCCTCCTCAGAGACATTGGCCGCGTAGATCACCGGCTTGCCCGTCAGAAGGTCATACTGGCTCAGGTATTTGTCCTCATCCTCATCCGCTGTCCGAAAGGAAGAGGCCATATTGCCCTCCTCCAGGAAGGCGTAGAGGCGGCTCAGCATTTCCGCCTCCTTGCGGGCGGTCTTATCATTTCTGGCCTGCCTTTCCACCTTAGACCGGCGGCGCTCTATGATCTCCATATCGGAGAAGAGCAGTTCCAGGTTGATGGTCTCAATATCCCGGATGGGATCCACCTGTCCGTCGACATGGATCACGTTGCTGTCATCGAAGCACCGTCCCACATGGACGATGGCATCGCACTCCCGGATATTGCCCAGGAACTGATTGCCCAGGCCCTCTCCCTTAGAGGCCCCCTTGACCAGTCCGGCGATATCGACAAATTCAATCACAGCCGGAATGGTCTTCCTGGAGTGATTCATCTGTGAGAGAACACTAAGACGCTCGTCCGGAACAGACACCACGCCCACATTGGGGTCAATGGTACAAAAGGGATAGTTGGCCATCTCTGCTCCGGCCTTGGTCAAAGAGTTGAATAAGGTGCTCTTCCCCACATTGGGCAGGCCCACGATTCCGAGCTTCATGCTGCTTTATCTCCTTATTATAAAAACGATCGTTTCATCGCGCTGCTGATGCTGTGGCAGTCCTTTCTGCCGGCCTCTATTCGGCAGCCGGAGGGAAAGCCCTTGCTATGATACCATGTTTCTTCTTATTATCAAAGTTATGAGGGGGATCCGCGCAAGGCGCAGAATCCCCCTCGAATACCGTATTCAACTCATAGATACAGATTTTCTCTTGCAGGCCTCTTAATACAGGTCTTTCGATCCAGGTTTTTCGATCCAGACCTTTTAATACAGGATGTCAGACGCAGACGGTCAGTTGCTCTATGGTCTTCCCCTTTTTGTACTCTCGTTTATAGCAATCCAGACACCGCCTGTATCTCTGAAAGATCTCCTCTGCCCGGTCCCGGTTCTCATAGACCTTCCAATAGCCAACGCACTGTACGCCCCGGCTGGAACTCTTGATAAAGCCCCTGACATCCGCCGGCGGATATCCGAGAAAGAGGCCGATCTCATGGGGGAACTCTTCATCCGCCACAAGATGCTGCAGGAGCTTTACCAGACAGGACTTGGCATTCCCCGGACAGTATCCTCTCTTTTTCAAGATCTCTATGGCATCCGGATCCAGAAGATCCCGCTTGAGAAAATCCGGCCGATAGAGATAGATCAGGGCCCGTCTTCCCTCTCTCTGAACCGGGACGGCTCTCACTCCGCATTTCTTTAGAATCCGGTTAATCTCCCTGGCCTCTCGGTAGAGGTCTTCCTTGGATCCGGCCGGAATGGAGAAGAGACTTCCGGTCTTAATCGCGGCCAGGGTAGGAGCGCAGTGTTCAATCAGATATTCTTCCGGCATCAAGATCTCCAATCCAATGCTTTTCCAAGCGGTTCCTGTCCGAATTCCTCAATCGGTTGATATCCCCTTGGTCTCTCATGTTTGCTCTCATATGTGATTATTTGTTAGATATAGCTAACTTATATCATATCCCCTTTCTTTCTCCTGTCAAGAGATGAACCGGATGTGCTATGATGGACCTGCTATGTCGATTGATTCTTTCCCTGGAGGTATCCCATGTATATCCTGGCTGTCATTCCGGTTCTCCTCTTCCTTTTTTTCTTCCTGAGGGATAACCGCAGTCTCTGGAATCCTCCCCTCTTTATCTTTGCTCTGGCCTCTGTCTATCTGTCCCTTGCCGCTGCCCTCGGCCAATTCAACTCCACAGCTCCCTCTGTCTTTCTCCTGGCTCCCTTTGCTCTTTTCCCTCTTCTTGTCTTCTTGAGCGCCTTCTTTCTTATTTATAACGGAATCGTCCTTATCAAGAAGGAGGGCCGGTCTAAGGCCAATTTCCTGTCCATCGGCCTGGGTCTTCTCATCCTCCTCTTCTTCCTCCTGGTCTTCTTTTATTTCTCCGACTCCTCCCGCACCATTCGCACCCATCCGTGGCTCTGCATTCCTTTTATGTTCTTCTTCTACAGCTGCTTCATCTTCGGCTTTGCCTTCTTCAGCTACATGCTCTACTCCGCCCTCTATCTCATCGTTCCCAAGCGAAAGCACTATGACTTCATCATCATCCACGGGGCCGGTCTCCTGGGCGGAGAACGCGTGACCCCCCTCTTAAAGCGGAGAATTGATAAGGCCGTAGAGGCCTTTCACAGGTCCTCCAACCCCGATGTCATGCTGATCGCCAGCGGAGGCCGCGGTCCCGATGAGAAGATCAGCGAGGCAGAAGCCATCTGCCAGTATCTGGTCACAGAGACCGATGTGCCAGCCGACCGGATTCTCCTGGAAGACCGGTCCAAAAACACCTATGAGAACCTCCTCTTCTCTAAGAAAATCGGACAGACCTACATCGCCTATCCCCGCTTTCTCTTTGTGACCAATGACTATCATCTCTATCGGACCGGCACCTACGCCCGTCAGCTCGGGATGAAGGCAGATGGCCTTGGATGCAAGACCGCCGGCTACTATATCCCCTCTGCTTTCATCCGTGAGTTCATCGCCATCTGCCTTCGGATCAAGTGGGTCTTCGTCCTCTTGTATGCCCTGTTTATCATCTTAATCCTCAATGCCTATCGGGGTATCCTCTGGTAGAATCGGTTTTCTTATCCGATCTCTCGTGCTACAATAGGTCCGTTATTATTGGATTGAGCGTAACGCTCGTTTATCATTCAAGGAGGAAACCTATGTTTCACTGGAATCGAATCGGACTCTTTGTTGGCGGCGTAATCTTCGGCACTGCCGGTATCAGTATATTAAAGAGCGATGATCTGAAGAAGGCCTACACCCACTGCACCGCGGCTGTGCTCAGGGGCAAGGAGAGCGTGATGAAGACCGCTACTACGCTCCGGGAGAACTGCGACGACATCTACGCTGATGCCCAGGACATCAATGAGAAGCGTGCCAGGGAGGCTGAGAAGAAGGCGATCATCGACGCCAAGGCCAAGATTGAAGAGGCGACGGCCCATCTCAAGGAGCTTGAGGCTGCGCAGAGGGATGCCGCAGCTGATGCTGAGGAATAAGACATGAATTGTCAGATTCTGCACGAGTCTTCCGGCCGCATGCGCGTCCACATTGACGGCTTTCGCATGACCCTGGACCAGGCAGATTTGGTCGAGTACGGCCTGGTCCACCGGGACTTCATCCGGTCGATCAAGGTCTATGACCGCACCGGTGACGCCATCATCTCCTATCGGAGGGGCTGCCGGAAGAAGGTCATAGAAGCCCTGGCCGCCCTTGACTATGAGGACCCCAAGATCCGTTCTCTGATCCCGGAACATTCCAGCCGGGCCATGCAGCGCAGGTATGAGGAGAAGCTTCTCTTCGGAATCCTTTTCAAGGCCTTCCGCAGTCTCTTCTTCCCTGTCGGAATGAGATCGGCCTTCACTATTTTTTGCGCCTTCCCCTACTTTATCAAGGGGCTTCGATCCCTCATATCCGGGAAGATTGAGGTATCCGTCTTAGATGCGGCTGCCATCGGGACCTCCCTTCTGCGGAGAGACTTCAAGACCGCCGGAAGCATTATTTTCCTCCAGCATATTGGCGATATTCTGGAGGACTGGACCCATGAGAAGTCCGTCGATGATCTGGCTGAGATGATGAGCCTGCATGTGGACCGTGTCTGGGTTCAGACCGAGACTGGCGATGAAGTTCTGATGGCGGTACACGACATCCACCCGGGTGACCGGATTGTTCTTAGGACTTCCAATGTCATCCCCCTCGATGCCACTGTCCTCTCGGGACAAGCCAGTGTCAACCAGGCCTCCATGACCGGAGAGCCTGCCGCTGTCTTCAAGAGAAAAGGGTCTTCTGTATTTGCGGGTACCGTCGTCGAGGAAGGCGAACTGGTCTGCTCTGTGACCAAGGAGGTCGGCAGCGGCAAATACGACCAGATCGTCAAGATGATCGAGGACTCGGAGAAGCTAAAGAGCAACACGGTCAACAACGCCTTTCATCTGGCGGACGGTCTGGTCCCCTGGGCCTTCGCCGGTCTGGGACTGACCTATGCTCTGACCCGCAATGTCACAAGAGCCCTGGCCTTTCTCATGGTGGACTTCTCCTGCGCCCTCAAGCTCTCTATGCCCCTGGCGGTCATGAGTGCCATGCGGGATGCGGGACGACATAATATTTCGATTAAGGGCGGCAAGTACCTGGAGGCCGTAGCTACGGCCGAGACCATTGTCTTCGACAAGACAGGGACCCTGACCCACGCCAGCCCCCAGCTCGCCGACATCGTTACCTTCGGCGCCTGGGATGAGACCGAGGCCCTCCGCCTTGCGGCCTGCATGGAGGAGCATTTCCCTCATTCCATCGCCAACGCGGTTGTCCAGGCAGCCAAAAAGCGGCATATCATTCATGAAGAGACACACGCCAAGGTCGAGTACATCGTAGCCCACGGCATTGCGACCAGCATTGACGGAAAGCGCGCGGTCATCGGGAGCCATCATTTCATCATGGAGGATGAACATATCCGGCTGTCTGATGAAGACCGGGAGAAGCTGGGCCGGATTCCGCCGGAGTACTCTCCCCTCTATCTGGCTGTCGACGGCCGCTTGGCCGCAGTTCTCTGCATCAACGACCCCATCCGCCTGGAGGCCGCTGAAGTCATTGACCGCCTGCATGCCCTTGGGATCAACAAGGTCTGCATGATGACCGGGGACAACCGGAACACGGCGGCCTCCGTCGCGAGCAAGCTCCATATTGATGAGTTCTACGCGGAAGTTCTGCCCGAGGACAAGGCGGCCTTCATCCGTCGAGAGCATGAGAAGGGCCGCAAGGTTCTCATGGTCGGGGACGGTATCAACGACACGCCGGCCCTGTCTGAGGCGGATGCCGGCTTCGCGGTCGCCAACGGCGCTGCCATTGCAAGGGAAGTTGCGGATATCGTTATTTCGGACGGGTCTCTTGAGAACCTGGTCACGGTCCGCCGGATTGCTGTCCTGCTCTTTGACCGAATTCACACCAACTATCGGACCATCATGGGCTTCAACGGGAGCCTGATCGCCCTGGGCGCCCTGGGTCTTCTCTCTCCGGCGACGGCGTCTCTGCTCCACAATATGTCCACGATCGCAATCGGCCTCTACAGCATGACTCCGGTCATCAAGGAGGACTGATCCGGCAGAATCAGAGAAAGGAGGACTTTCCGTGAATTACTACAAGTACCATAAGTACAGCGCCATCATCATGATGATTGCCGCGCTTGTCTGCCTCTGGAGCGGTCACAAGATGACCGCAAGGCACAAGGCCTAAGCTCCTGTGCAAGACAAGAGAGCAACAAAAGAAGAGGAGTTCTCTGACCGCCCCATCGGCCAGGCGGAGAACTCCTCTTCTTTCGCTTTTCTTTTCAAATCCGCTGTGACTTTTCCGGATCGCAAGCTCTTTTCAGGCCCGCAGGAAAGCTGCCGCGCTCTCCCCCATGGCATAGCCCTCTTGGTAGAGGGCATCCAGTTTCTCAAGATCTCGCGTCAGTGTCTTGAGCCCGCTGATATTGCCGGGGGCGGCAATCATAGCTCTCCCCTCCTCCTCCAGCCTCTTGACCTGCTTCAGCTGATAATTATAGAGGTAGCTCCTGTCGGCCAGCTTCCGGGCCGATGCCGGGTAGGCAAAGCGCAGAAATGCGGCATAATTGCGGTCCGTCTTTCCTTCCCGCATCAGGGTCTTCGGCCTGGTCAGGATGACGAGGAGGCGGTCGCAACCCTGTGCCAGCGCCCGCTTAAAGGGAATCGGATCGGAAATACCACCGTCGAAATAGCTGTAATTTCCGATTCGGTAAGGCCTGCAGACAAGAGGGACACAGGAGGATGCCTTCAGGACATCATAGTTATCCTGGCAGATATGATCCCGGTTGAAATAGACCGGTCTACCGGTCACGGCATCTGTTGCCACCAGCTCAAAGATCGTCGGATCCCTGGAGAAAGCCGGATAATCGATCGGATACTCCCCGCCCCGGTTGGAGAGCTTGCCGTAGCCATAGTCCAGGTTAATGACCGACCCGGTTCGAAACAGCTGGCCCATTCCCATGTAGTCCTTGCGGAAGACATAGTCCTCGTAGAATTTATAGTTGCGCCCCCTCTGCCCCGCCAGATAGGAAATGCCATTGGCGCTGCCGGCGGAGACGCCGATGAAGTAGTCCACATGCAGGTCCGCATCCATGAAATAGTCCAGGATACCGGCCCCGAAGATATCTCTTGTTCCTCCCCCGACATCTACAATTCCCAGCACTTCTCTCCTCTTTTCTCTGCAATCGCAAGTCTAGTCCTGACTCTCGATCAACAGCAGACATCCCTCCCGCAGAGAGAGGGAGGCCCTGCTTACAATCTCGTTGCTCACTCCCCTGGATGAATAGAGGTCCAGGTCCGCATCCTCCAGAGGATAGGCCGTACCCCTGAGGGTTACTCCCCTGCAGGGACCTCCGAAGGGGATGAGAGACAGGTATGTGCCCCACTGGTCCTCTCGCGCAAGCGTCAGAGGATGATCCGGATCCACAAGCCGAATTCGATTCCGGGGATCCAGGATACAGGAGGGAATCCCCCTGCCGGCCCGCGCCCCAAGAGCCTGTCCCAAGACGGCAATCGATCCCAGGACGTGGTCCAGGCGACTTCCCGTAGCGCCCAGGATCACGATAGAGTCGATCTGATGGCTTCCCAGCTCTACAGGCAGTTCCTTCAGGTCTTGCATCTTTCGCTCCTGCGGGGGAAGACTCTGATAGTGGTCTCGGTCTAAGAGCAGGGCCAGGTTCAGGGCGGCCTCCGTGTCCGTGTCATCCTTTCTGGTCGGTAGGACGATGAGGGGAAGCTTCTCCTCCTCCAGTTTCCGCCGGTCCTCCTTCCCTGTTGAGTCGAAATCCCCGATGAGATAATCCGGTCGGAATCCCAGGCGATATAAGAGGCAGCCACCCCGGTCAGCCCCGATCAGGATCGGACCTCCCGGAGCAGCTGACAGCTTCTTGTCCTTATCCCGGCGCAAGCCCGCCCGGATCAGAATATCCGCCGCAAAGTTATCATCCAGCGCTCCCCCGCTGACAATCCATACTTGCATAAAAAGGCCTTCACTCCATAATTTCTAAAAACTTCTGGACATTCTCGGCCGCATCTCCCCGGTAGACGGCAGACCCGGCCACAATGATATTGGCACCGGCATCCAGGACATCCGAGACATTGCCCAGATGTATGCCCCCATCGACCTCAATATCGATGTCCAGGCCCTTCCTGTCCATAAGGAGGCGGAGCTGCTGGATCTTGTCAAGGCTATAGGGGATGAACTTCTGTCCACCGAACCCCGGATTGACCGTCATAAGGAGGACCATATCCAGCTGAGGCAGGATGTAATCGAGGACGGAAAGGGGCGTGGCCGGATTGAGTGCCAGACCGGCCATGACCTTCTGCTCCTTGATGGCGGCAATGGTCCGATCCAGGTGCCCGGTCGCCTCGGCGTGGACCGTGATAATATCCGCCCCCGCTTCGGCCATATCCGGGATGAAGCGAATGGGTTCATACACCATCATATGGACGTCGAGGATTCTCTCTGTGTAATTGCGGATCGACCTGACCACCGGGGCACCGATGGTAATATTGGGCACGAAACGGCCATCCATGACGTCCACATGGATATACTGAGCTCCGGCTTCATCGACCAGGGCGATATCATCTGCCAGATGACCGTAGTCAGCGGACAGGATGGAGGGGGACAGACAATTCATAGCTTTCCTCTCTTGCTGGGTGCAAAGTCAATATCTCCTTCTCTCGGCCAACTCCGTGTACATCTGCAAATAGGAGTCGTAGCGGCTCTGAGAGATCTTACCGTCCGAGAGCGCGCTCTGCACGGCACAGCCCGGCTCATGTATATGGGTGCAGGGCTGGAATTTGCAGGCGCTCATATAGGGTAGAAATTCCGGGAAGAAGAAGGCCAGGTCTTCTTTCTCAAAATCCGGCACATAGAGGCTTGAGAAGCCGGGCGTATCCACAATGAAGCCCCCGGCTCCCTGATACATGTCCCGGATCTCCTCCCTCATGGCCGCAGGGGAAATCTCTGCCAAAACTCTGGACGCGTCCTCAATGAAATGCGTATTGACCGGAAAATCTTCTCTCTTCTCCTTCTCCCTCTGCCCCGTCTGGCCCTGACTTCCGTCACAAGTCCCGCTGCTTGCGCTTGCCCCGGTCTTTGGATCTCCCCTGTGATAAGGGGACTCTCTCAGGGGGATCAGTTCGCTGTGCCTGGTCGTATGCCGGCCCCTGCCCAATTTGACGGAAATCCTCCCCGTCTGCATATGGGCCGCGGACTGCAGGCAGTTGATCAGAGAGGACTTGCCCACGCCGGAGGGGCCCGCCACCGTCGTTGTCTTGCCTGACAGCTGACGGCGAATCTCATCGATCCCGATGTCTTCCTTGGCTGACATGAAGTGGAGGGGGTATCCGCTGGCCGCGTAGATGCCCCGGATACGCTCGAGCGCCTCCTCATCGACCAGGTCCACCTTGTTGACCAGGATGGTCGTCGGGAGCTGGGCCTGCTCCATCATCACCAGAAATCGGTCCAGAAGGTTGAAGTTGGGCTTGGGCTGACTGGCGGAAAAGATCACCAGGGCCTGGTCTACATTGGCTACGGCGGGGCGGATCAGCCGGCTCTTGCGATCCATAATGGCCCTGATATTACCCTCAGCGTCAAGTGGGTCTGTGATCTCGATGTCCACGGCATCTCCCACCATGGGCCTGATCTTCTTTCTCCGAAAGGCCCCCCTTGCCTTGCACTCATAGATGCCCCTTCCCCTGACATAGACATAGTAGAAGCCGGCGATCCCCTTGATGATTTTCCCTTGCATCCGATTCCTCCGCTGGCACAACAAAGACGTCCGGGGAAACCGGACGCCTGAATCTTGCTACTGCTTGACGAAAGAGACCGCCGTAGATCCGGTCGTCCCCCCCGACCAGGAGAGGGTTCCGCTCGATGTCTGGATATTCTCCACAGACAGGGTCTCGGTCTTTCCTGCGGCGACCTTCCAGGTCCGAAGGGTCTTGCCGGCTGTGTCCTTCAGGACATAGGTCACCTCGCTGCCCGTGCTGTTGGTGACAGACTGGGAGAAGCGATAAGCGGCCGTCTCCTTGCCCTTGGAGAGAACGATGTTCACTGCCGTCCCCTGGTCTGTGTACTGACCGGCGCTCGGGTTCTGGGATATCACCTTGCCGGCCTCCACACTGTCGCTGTAGCTGGAAGTCACATTGCCCAGGGTTAACTTGGCGGAAGTGAGGGCGCTGACCGCCTCCTCCTTGGTCTTGCCGCTAAGGCTTGGGATCTGGACTGCCTTGGCCCCCTGACTGACAAGCAGGGTCACCTGGCTGTTCTTGGCCAGCTTGCTCCCGGCGACGGGGTCCGTGCTGATGACGACGCCCTTCGCCGCCGAGGAGGAGTACTGGTATTGGACATTCACGGTCAGTCCCGCCCCCTTCATGGTCTTCGTGGCGGCGTCCTCGGTCTGCCCGGTCACATCGGGCACCTTGATCTTGTCAGATCCCGTGGAAATAGACAGGATAACGGTAGACCCCTTGTCCACCTTCTTTCCGGCTGTCGGATCCTGCTCGGCCACAAGACCCTTGTCATAATCATCCGATTGAGTGCTCACGGTATCCACCTTAAGGCCCATTTTGGTCAGGGTGTTTCTCGCATCCTCCTCACTTTTGCCGGTCACATCCGGTATCCGGATCTGACTGGTCTGTTCCGTAGTGTTGCCGAATCCCTTGAACCAGCCGAAGAGAGAGCCGAATACATAGACCATAATAACAACAATAATAATCGCCGCGACCACACCGCCGATGGTGATAGCCTTCTCGATTTTCTTGCGGTTCTTCTTGTCCTCAGGGACAATTGCGGCAGCCTCAGCCTCACGCTTGGCCGGCAGGCTCTCATCTGCCCCGGCTTCCTGCTTCTCCCCGTCATCTTCCTCGTAGGCGCCGGCCTCTCTCTTGATCTCTTTCAACTCGGCCTCGGTAATAACCTTGGTCTTGTCGTCATCAACGATCGGCGCAATGCTGATGAAGTCCTCATTGGGTGTAACCAGGGCCTTGCGCAGGTCTAAGAGCAATTCCTCCATATTCTGGTAGCGGCGATCCGGACTCTTCATCGTCGCCTTCTCTATGATATGCTCCAGACTGATCGGCAGGTCCTCCGCAAGGTCCGAGGCCTTGGGCATCTCGGACTGGAGGTGCTGCAGAGCCACGGCAACCGTGGAGTCTCCGTCGAAGGGCACCCGACCGGTGGCCATCTCATACATCACAATTCCGAGGGAGTAGATGTCGGACCGGTAAGTTACATAGCCGTTCCTGGCCTGCTCCGGCGAGGTATAGTGGACCGACCCCATCATATCCGCATGGACCGTATTCGATGAGACCGCCTTGGCGATGCCGAAATCCGTCACCTTCACCTTGCCGTCCTTGGAGATCATGATGTTCTGGGGCTTGATGTCCCGGTGAATGATCCCCTTGTTGTGGGCAGCCTCAATGCCGCGCGCCACCTGGATGGCAATGGAGATGACCTCCTTGTAGTTGAGCCGGCCCTTCTTCTCGATATAGGTCTTAAGGGTCACGCCCTCGACGATCTCCATCACGATATAGTAGAGTCCGTTCTCAGATCCAACATCATAGATATTGACGATATTAGGATGTTCCAGGCCGGCCGCTGACTGGGCCTCCTGCCGGAACTTGGTGACGAAGGTCATGTCATGAGAGAAGTCCTCCTTTAAGACCTTGACTCCCACATCTCTTCCCAGAAGATGATCCTTGGCCTTGTAGACATCTGACATGCCGCCCGTTCCGATATTGGCGATAATCTCATACCGATTCGCAAGAAATGTTCCATTCGCTAACATAGACTATATCCTCTCCGGGTCAACCACAGGATCAATGACGATAACGGAGATATTATCCTTTCCCCCGTTGAAATTCGCCAGTTCAACCAGCCGCTCAACCCTGGCAGAGGGGTCCGGCTCCGCGTTCACTATTCGAAGGATCTCCTCCTCGGCCACCATATTGGTCAGACCGTCGGTACATATGAGAATCTGCTCCTTGGGCTGCAGGAAGAGGTCGAAGTAGTCCGGATGGACCTCGGACTCCACGCCGACCGCCCGCGTGATGATATTCTTGTTGGGGTTGTGCATGGCCTCATCCCTGGTCATCTCCCCCTTGCGCCTCATCTCCTCTACCAGAGAGTGGTCGCGGGTCACCTGACACAGGCCGCTCGGATCCACCAGATAGAGGCGGGAATCTCCCACATTGGCCACATAGAGGTGCTGTCCGCATATCGTCGCCGCCACCAGGGTTGTCCCCATCCCTCTTTTGCTCTCATCGGAGGCGGCCATCTCATAGATGATGCTGTTGGCGTCCGTGATCGCCTGGTTTAATACGGCGACCGGCTCCTTGAATGCGGAGGCTTCGACGGTGGCGACGACCTGGGCGACCGCCTTGGAAGAAGCGTATTCTCCAGCCTTATGTCCGCCCATTCCATCCGCAATCACAAAGAGGTTGGACAGAGGTCCGACAGGTTCCGAAGTCGCATAGACATAATCCTGATTGCTACTTCTGACCTGCCCGACGTCGGTTTTTGAAGCAATTAACATATCGCATCCTTACTGCGTCAAGTAAAAAGGGATTTCCCGGGAGCTAATCCGCCTCGTGCATCTTCCTGCGCCGAAGCTGGCCGCAGGCCCCATCGATATCCCTGCCCATTTCTCTCCTAATAGTAACATTTACGCCATATTTTTCAAGTTTCTGCCGGAAGGCCTCAATGGCCCTTCTCCCTGACTGGCGGAAATTGCGCTCCTGAATCGGGTTGACCGGAATCAGGTTGACATGGGAGGGGATCCCTTTGAGAAGTCCCGCCAGACGGGCGGCGTCCTCCCCTGAGTCATTGACTCCGGCCACCAGGGAGTACTCGAAGGTCAACCGCCGGCCGGTCTTATGAAAATAATACCTGCAGGCGTCTAAGACCTCTTCCATCCCATAGCGGTCAGCGATGGGCATGAGCTGTCTTCTCACTTCCTGGGAGGATGCGTGCAGGGAAATCGCCAGGGTGATGGACATCTGAAGGTCGGCCAGGTCTCTGATCCGGGGAACCAGCCCGCAGGTGGAGACGGTGATATTCCGCCCGCTGATATGAAGTCCTCTCTCATGGCAGATCAGTTCAATGAATCGAACGACATTGCAGAAATTATCAAGGGGCTCACCGGTCCCCATCAGAACAATGTTCGAGACCCGCTCTCCTGTAGCCCTTTGAATGCGATAGACCTGGTCCAGCATCTCCGCCGGGGTCAGGTTCCTGACCCATCCGTCAAGGGTGGAGGCGCAGAACCTGCACCCCATCTTACAGCCCACCTGGGTGGAAATGCACACGCTGTTTCCATGGTGGTAGGGCATGAGCACGCTCTCCACCATATTCCCGTCCGCCAGAGCAAAGAGGTACTTGCGCGTCCCGTCCAGACGGGAGATCTGGCAGTCCTCCTGCCTCAGGACGGTCAAGTCGGCCTCCTGCGCCAGATACTGACGCAGTTTCCCGGGGAGATTGGTCATCTCGTCCCAGCCTGCCGCCTGTCTCTGGTGGATCCAGGCATAGATCTGGTCTGCCCTGAATTTTTTCTCCCCCAGGGACTCGATATATGCTCTTAGCCGGTCCAAAGTCATGGACTTGATATCGACCTTTGCCATGGTTCTCCTCTCTGCGGATCAGGCCCTGCGAAAGACTGCGATGAAGAAACCGTCAACCCCCGATTCGTCCGGCAGAATCTGTTCCTGAGACAGCCTGTGAAAATCCCGGTTTTGGGCCAGAAAGTAGTCCGCATTGTCCTCATTTTCCTGCCTGGAAATCGTACAGGTGGAATAGATCAGGGTCCCCCCCGGCTTGACGTAATTTTTGACCACAGAGAGGATCTCCCTCTGCAGACCGGCCAGAGAGGCCAGGTCCTCCTCCTGCAGGCGGTAGCGAATCTCCGGTTTCCTTCCGATGACGCCAAGGCCTGAGCATGGCAGGTCTGCCAGGACGATGTCATAGGCCCCATGGCTGGACGGATCATCTACCCTTGCGTCATAGACCTGGGCCGAGATATTGTCCAGATGAGAGCGGGCGATATTCTCCCGGATCCTCTCCAGCTTGCGCTCCGTCAAGTCGCGAGCCAGAACGGTCCCCTCGGGCCCGGCTTTTGGCACAACTTTTGGCCCGGCCCCCGGGTCCGAGATTCCTCGCTCTGCCTCCAAGTGCGCCAGTCGTTCCGCCATGTGCAGGCTCTTTCCCCCGGGAGCAGCACAGACGTCTAAGACCCGGTCTCCCCTGCGAACGGGCGCCCGGTCAGCTACCAGCATAGAGGAGATATCCTGTACATAGAAGAGCCCCTCCTGATATGTCGCAAGACCTTGAAGGCTGTCATAGCCGCTGATATAGAGGGCATACTCCGGTTTCTCTGCCTGGATGACCGCAAGCCCCTCCTCTTTCAGTCTCCTGATCAGATTCTCAGTGCTTGTTTTGGCAAGATTGGTCCGAATACAGGTCCTCTTGGGCGCAAGAAAGGCCCGGAAGATCCGCTCGCACTCCTCTCTTCCGAAGCGGTCCAGCCAGGCTTCCGTGAGCCAGGCCGGCATGGAATAGCGGATGTCAAGCGGCGCCCCCTCCAGAAGAGACAGGGCCTCCTGCCTGTGGCGGGCAATATTGCGGAGGAGGCCGTTGACAAAGCCCTTGAGAGGCGAGTATCGGCGGGAAATCAGCTTGACCGACTCATTGCAGGCCGCGGAGTCCGGGACCGCCTCCATGTAGAGAAGCTGATAGAGGCCCATCCGCAGACTGTTGCGGATCATTGGCTTCATCTTCCGGACCGGGGTTCTGGAGTAGTGATTCAAGACATAGTCCAGGCTGATTTTCCGCTCCAGCACACCCTCTGTGAGCCGGCTGATGAAGGCCCTCTGCCGCTTGTCCAAATAGGCGTATTTATCAAGAACTGCCTGCAGGAGGAGGTGGGAGTACTCTCCCCTCTCCAGAACCGCAGACAGTATCTCCAGTACAATTTCTCTCTCGTTCATATGCAGCAATGCGCTCCATCCCTCTCTCATTCCCGGGATCATTTTCAGGATCATTCTCAGCTTTTCATGAACCCAGGATATCCCCGACCTCAACCTTGTGACCGCGAAGGAAGTCAGCGGCAGACATCTGTCTCTTGCCCGCCTTCTGCAGCTCCTCTAAGCGCAGGAGACCCCTCCCGCACTTGACATAGATGGCATCGTCCGTCACCGCAAAGATGCTGCCGGGCGAGACGGTCGAGGACCCGATGCTGCTGATCGGCCCCGGCACAGAGTGATCGCCGGAAGCAGTCCGGTCTCCCGCATCGCGAGGATCTTCCGCCTGTTCACACTCATCCTCCAGGACACCGGCCCGCCAGATTTTAAGGCTTGTCCCCCGGTAGGATGTGAAGGCAGAGGGCCAGGAATTGAGTCCCCGTACCATCCGCTCCAGCTCCTCCGCCGGACGGCTGAAGTTGAGACGGCCCATATCCTTCTGGATCATGCCGACATGACTGACCTGACTCTCCTCCTGAGGTCTCGGCCGGATCTCTCCCGCATCCAGGCCCTTGAGCGTCCTGACAATCAGGCTGCGGCCCAGAAAGGCCAGGCGGTTGAAGAGAGACTCCCCCGTCTCGTGCGGATCCAGGATAATCTCCTCCTGCTCCAGAATATCGCCGTCGTCCAGGCCCGGCCCCATCTGCATGGTGGTGATCCCGGACGTCCGGTCCCCATTTAGAATCGCCCACTGGATGGGAGATGCTCCCCGATACTTTGGCAAGAGAGAGGCGTGCACGTTGACGCAGCCCAGGCGGGGCAGCTCCAGCACTTCTTCCGGCAGGATCTGCCCGAAGGCGGCCACAACCGCCACATCCGCAGGATACTGCCTCAGCCTGTCGATTGCCCGGGGATCCCGAATCCTGTCGGGCTGAAAGACCTCGATGCCCCGGTCCGCCGCATAGCGCTTGACCTCCGGCGGACACAAGATCCCCTTCCTGCCTCTTGGCTTGTCGGGCTGTGTCACCGCCAGGACTATCTCATACCCCGCCGCAACAAGCGCGTCTAAGATCTGGACAGCAAAGTCCGGGGTCCCCATAAAGATGATCTTCATTCGGTCTCCTCTTCCACATCGTATTTGACGTCCATCAGGGGTCCCTCAGCGATCTCTGTGTACATGTGTCCGTCCAGGTGGTCCAGCTCATGGCAGATGGCTCTTGCCAGAAGGCCGGTCCCCTCGACGGTAAATTCCTTCATGTCCCGGTCCAGGGCCCTTGCAATCACATGGTCGGGCCGGGTGACGATGGCGGCCTTGCCCGGAAGAGACAGGCAGCCCTCCTCCCCGGTCTGCCGGCCGTCCCTTGCTGTAATCCGGGGGTTGATCATGACCAGGGGCCCTTCTCCCACATCAATGACGACAATCCGGCGCAGAACCCCCACCTGGGGCGCCGCAAGACCGACTCCGTTGGCCTCATACATGGTATCAAGCATATCTTCAATCAGATTTCTCTGACGATCGGACAGTTTGGTCACCGGTCTGCATACCTTCTTTAAGATGGGGTCTCCATCCACACGAATTTCACGAGTTGCCATTATTTCCTCTCCCGGATGAAAAGGGATTTTTCTCAAAAGCCCTGTCATCACAGCTTTTCACAACAATACATAGACGGACCCTGCCTCCGGCAAGTCTCAAAAGGCGTTCATAGGGTCAAAATCAAACCAGACCCGGACCTTCTGCAGGGACCGGTCTTCTAACAGGAGCTTCTCCACCCGCTTCTTGTCCTCGATCAACAGATCATAGCTCTCATCCCTGAGATAAATGGCCCACCGATAGACATCCGCAAGCTTTGGGATCTGTGCCTTGACCGGCCCGTCGATCTTGCCGTCGGGCCTGGCCCTGCGCAAGAATTCCGCCAGAAGGGCGGCCGCCCTCTCTGCCTCCGGCTCAAAATCCGACAGGACCTGAACCAGCAGCATATGGCAGGCAGGTGGATAAGCCATCAGAGTCCGATAGGCGATCTCCCGGGCATAGAAGCTCTCGTAATCCTGCCCGGCCGCGCACCGGATGGCAAAATGCCCGGGCTGGTAGGTCTGAATGACCATCTGACCCGGCTTGTCTCCCCTGCCGGCCCTCCCTGCCGCCTGACAGAGCAGCTGAAAGGTCCGCTCCGCCCCCCGGAAGTCGCTGGAATTCAGGGAGAGATCCGCCGCCAGAGCGGCCACCAGAGTGACATTGGGAAAGTCGTGTCCCTTGACAATCATCTGCGTTCCGATCAGGATGTCTGCCTCCCGGTTGGCGAAGGCCGCGAGAATCCTCCTGTGCCCCTCCTTGGACCTGGTGGTGTCCGCGTCCATCCGGAGGACTCTGGCCCGGGGGAAGGCCTTTCGGACAAGTTCCTCGAACTTCTCGGTTCCGGCCCGCATACCGCCGATATACCCGGATCCGCAGGAAGGACACACTGCCGGACGGACCGTCGAGTAGCCGCAGTAGTGACAGCTCATTCGCCCGTTTTTGTGCAGGGTCAAGGAGACGTCACAGTGGGGGCATTTTATCACAGACCCGCAGGACCGACAAGAAACAAAGCCAGCCATCCCCCTGCGGTTGACAAAGAGCATGGTCTGCTCTCCCCGGCTGAGCCGGTCCCGGATCAATTCTCCCAGGCGGCGACTGATAACGGACCGGTTTCCCTCCCTAAGTTCCTCCCGCAGGTCCACGATCTGACAGGTCGAAAGAGCGCGATTCCCGATGCGAGAGGGCAGGGTGAGGAGAGTGTACTCTCCCCTCTTCGCCCTTGAGAAGGCCTCCAGGGATGGCGTCGCGGACCCCAGGACCACCGAGGCTCCTGCCAGTCGCGCCCGCTCGATCGCCGTCTCTCTGGCGTGATACTTGGGCACGGTCTCCGACTTGTAGGAATTCTCATGTTCCTCGTCAATGACAATCAGTCCCAGCTTCTGAAAGGGACTGAAGAGGGCAGACCTGGGGCCGACCATGATCCTGACCTCCCCGGACTTGGCCCTCTCAAACTGCTCATAGCGCTCTCCCGCCGACATGCGGGAGTTCAAGATGGAGACGCCCTTCCCAAAGCGGCGGACAAAGCGCATGACGGTCTGATAGGTCAGGGCGATCTCCGGGACGAGGACAATCGCCTCCTTGCCCCGGTCCAGAACCCGCGCGATCATCTCCATGTAGACCTCGGTCTTTCCGCTTCCGGTGACCCCATAGAGGAGGTAGGTCCCGCGCCTGCCCATATCCCAGTCGGCGGCGAAGCGGTTATAGGCCTGCTCCTGCCACTTGTTCAGGCAAATCTCACCGGAAGACCTCTCTTTATCCTTCTCTTTGTCCGCCATCGGCTTCCGGGACGCAGAAGACTCGGTGACTGAGATCCAGCCCCTCTTCTCCAGGTCCCGAATATCGGAAGAGGGAATTTCCAGTTCCTTCCTGGCCAGGTCCCAGGACAAGCGCCCCTCCCGGACCAGGGCCTCCACCAGGCGCTCTTTGGAGGAAGAATGCCTCTTTCTTGATCTCATGGCGCAAAGCTCTTCCCGAGCCCGGTCTGCAGATAAGACCAGGGCAAGCTGCCTCTTCTTTTGGGCAGCTGTCCTTGCCTTGACCGGGAGGACGGTCTTGAGCGCCTGGTTTAGGGTGGACCCATAGTGGTCCTTCATCCAGACGGCCAGAGCAATCAACTCAGATTCAATGACAACCGACCCTCGCACGAGCCCATCCAGAGGACGGATCCGCTCCGGATCCAACTTAGCTTCCTCCGAGATGCCGACCACATAGCCCCGAATTTTGCGCCGGGTCGAGCCGAATGAGACCTCCACCCGACTTCCGATCGCAAGCGATGCCTCTAATTCCTCCGGAATCCGATATTGAAAGCTCTTATCCAGTTGTCCCCGGGAGATGTCAACGATGACATCGGCATACTTGGTCATAATTATCTCTTGTGATCTCCCCGCTTGTACTGCTCCTCACAATACTTGCAGCGATAGACCTCATTCTCTTCATCCGTCAGGATAAAGATCTGATCCAGTTCCTGCTCAATGGAGGAGATACAGCGGGGATTCTTGCAGCGGATGACATTCTTGATTTGCTTGGGAAGACGGAGCTTGCGCTTCTCACAGATCTGATTGTCCTGGATGACATTGACCGTGATATTGTGATCAATAAAGCCCAGAACATCCAGATCAATGGCATCGATCGGGCACTCCACCTTGAGCATATCCTTGCGTCCCATCTTGTTGGACCTGGCATTCATGATCATGGCCACCGTGCAGTCCTTGTCCCTAAGCCCCAGGTCATTGTAGATCCGCATGCTGGTTCCGGCCTTGATGTGGTCGAGCACAAAGCCCTCCCGGATTCCACTGATATTAAGCATTGACCGCCTCCTTTCTGCTCCCTGTGTCATCGGCTCGCTCAGATCCCGGGCAAGCCTCCCCGGCACATCCCCGGCCTGTCTGACCCTCAAAAGGCCTGTCCGCGGCGGTACTGCCGGCCGAATCAGAAGCGACCGGCTCCGTCCCTCCAAGGACATCTGACTTTCCCAGGCGCTCTGTCTGTCCGAGGACATCTGACTTTCCCAGCAGAGAGAGAATCAGTGCCTGGCGAATATAGCGCCCACACTCGACCTGGCGGAAGTAGGCCGCTCTCGGATCCTGATCCACTTCAACAGAGATCTCGTTGACACGGGGCAGGGGATGGAGAACGAACATATCCTTTCTGGCCCTTTTCATCTTCTCCGGGGTCAGAATGTAAAAGTCCTTCATGCGCAGGTAATCCTCCTCATTGAAGAAGCGCTCCTTCTGCACTCTGGTCATGTAGAGAATATCCAGTTCCGGCATGAGTTCATCCAGGCTAACCACCTCCCGATAGGGAATGTGATTGGCCTCCAGGACATCCTCTCGAATGTAGCCGGGCACGCGCAGCTCCGGCGGGGAGATAAGCACAAAGGAGATGCCCTCGTAGCGGGACATGGCCGTGATCAGAGAGTGGACCGTGCGGCCGAACTTGAGGTCCCCGCAGAGGCCGACCACAAGATGATCGATACTGCCCCTGAGCGTATGGATGGTAAAGAGATCTGTCAAAGTCTGGGTGGGGTGCT
>NZ_DBHIDN010000005.1:66483-82620 GCF_057251025.1 Shuttleworthella sp. | reverse complement strand
CTCTATTTACAAGGCTTTAAAGGGGTTTTCATCAACACGTTTTGTCCTATAACTCGAATCAAAGCGCTTGCTTGAAGAAAAGGGGCATCTGAGAGATAATGAAACGATATCAAGGAGAACGGGGAATCGGATCATAGACAGGGGGATTTTCGGATGTGGAGAGAATGGATGAATGTCCTGTCGGGCTGGAGTACCACGGCGATCATATGGCGCCTGGCAATCGCGACAGTCATGGGGGCAGTGATAGGAATTGACCGGGGACTGAAGCGGCGGGGCGCGGGAATCAAGACGCACGCCCTGGTCTGTCTGGGATCGGCGCTAGTCATGCTGACCAGTCAGTATATGATGATCCAGTTCGACCGGCAGGCGGACTTAGCCCGGCTGGGAGCGCAGGTCATCAGCGGGGTCGGTTTCCTCGGTGTGGGGACCATCCTGATCACGGAGAAGCAGAGAATAAAGGGGCTTACGACGGCAGCAGGTCTCTGGACCTGTGCCTGTGTGGGACTGGCCGTGGGTATCGGCTTTGTGGAGGGGGCGATCTACGCCCTGCTCTTCATCGCGGTTGTCCTTCGCATCTTAAACCGCCTGGACCTCTTCCTGCAGAGACACGCCAAGGTCTTCGATCTTTATCTGGAACTGGAGGACGGAAAGAGCATCGAGTCCTTTCTTCAGAAGATGCGGGACCGGAACGTGAAGACAGAACTGATTGAGACCCGGAAGATGCAGGAGCCCTGGCAGTACACCTCTCTTGTGATCTCCCTTGAGATGGACCATTTCGGGGAGCGGTCCGATCTGATCCGGGACATTCGGGAACTCGACTATGTGCATTATGTGGAAGAAATGTAGAGAGAAGAGAGGCATCGGTGATAAGATATATGATATAAGAGATGAGCGGTAAGCGCCGAAGAACGCAGAGTTTGCGGTCTGTGCTTATGGCTTGCGGGCGAGAGCTTTCATAGAGGGAGGTCAGACATGGCAGTAGAATACGCATTCGGAATTGACATCGGCGGAACCACCGTCAAGATCGGAATCTTCACGGATGACGGCAGACTGGATGATAAGTGGGAGATTCCGACCCGCACAGAGAACAACGGAGAGATGATCTTAGACGACATCTCAGGCTCCATCCGAGACTATCTGGAGAAGAAGGAGATCGGTGAGGACAAGATCCTGGGGATCGGAATCGACGTGCCCGGCCCGGTCCTGGGCGCCTCCGTGGTCAATAAATGTGTTAATCTGGGCTGGGGTGTGACCGATGTGGCCGCTAAGATGCGGATGCTGACAGGCATCGAGAATATCCGGGTGGCCAATGACGCCAATGCGGCCGCCCTCGGAGAGATGTGGCAGGGCGGCGGCCAGGGCCATGACAATGTGGTTATGATTACGCTCGGCACCGGCGTCGGCGGCGGCGTCATCTTGAACGGTCAGATCGTCGAGGGGAACTTCGGGGCCGGCGGTGAGATCGGACATATGATTGTGAACCCGCACGAGAAGCAGGTATGCGGCTGCGGGAAGAAGGGGCATCTGGAGCAGTATTCCTCTGCGACGGGGATTGTCCGCAAGGCCAATGAAGTACTGGCGTCTGACAAGAGGGACTCCTCTCTGCGCAAGCTCGACAAGCTGACCGCCAAGGATGTCTACAATGCGGCCAAGAAGGGGGACGAACTTGCCCTTGAGATTACGGACTTCGTCGGCCGCACGCTGGGCATGGCCTGTGCCCGCATTTCTACGGTCATCGATCCTGAGATCTATGTCATCGGCGGCGGTGTCTCCAAGGCCGGCGAGATCCTCCTTGAGAGCATAAAGAAGTACTTCGTCGAGGAGGCCTTCCACGCATCCGAGGAGGCCCGCTTCGCCCTGGCGACCCTGGGAAATGATGCCGGCATGTACGGGGCGGTCAAGATGGTCCTGTGAGGAGGCCGGCAGAGACGCTTCCCTTTTGCTTCTAGACTCTGGTCTTCGGAATTCGAAGGGTTACCTCCGTCCCCCGTCCCGGCTCAGACCGATAGCTGAGCCCATACTCCGGCCCGTAGAGGAGCTGCAGACGGGAGTGAATGTTGTAGATGGCGACATTGGCTCCCCGGCTCCTGGACATGGGGGTGCAGGTCAGAAGACGGTCGATCTGCGCCTGGTCCATCCCGATCCCGTCGTCCGAGATCAACAGGTAGATGGCGTCGTCCTCCCAGGCAGTGATGACGATGGTGCCGGTCGGAGGATCCTTCTCCCGAATACCGTGCAGGACGGCGTTCTCCAGGATGGGCTGGAGGGTCAGCTTGGGGATCCGGCAGGAGCCGATCGCATCCGGGACATCCACGACCAGGTCGATGGCATCGTCAAATCGCATATTCTGCAGCCGGACATAGGTACTGGCGTGCTCGATCTCATCTTCAATCGTGGAGATGGGATCTTTTTTTGACAGGGTCAGCTTATAGAAGCGGGATAGATCCATGACAATTCTGCTGACCTTGTCATACTGCCTGGCCTGGGCCGTCCAGTGGATCAAATCCATTGTGTTATAGAGAAAATGCGGATTGATCTGCGCCTGCAGGGCATTGAATTCCGCGATGGTCTTCTCCTCAGAGATCCGCTTCTGCTCGGCGACAAGCTCATTGATCCGGTCGGCCATATAGTTATAGGAGCTCACCAGCTGTCCGATCTCATCCCCATAGGGGGAGGGGGGCAGGGGAGCGGGGGTGTCGCCGGCCTTGACCTGGGACATCTGCCGGGACACCCGGCGAATGCGCCGGACAATGGATCCGGCCAGAAGCTCGGCGATGAAGACACCGCCGACAATGCAGGCCAGGATGATACCGAGATAGCGCAGGATGATCCGGTTTCCCTGGTCGATCAGACTGCTCTTGGGAATAATGGTGACCAGGTACCAGGCCGGGCCGGGGATCTTGTAGAAGGCGGCATAGACATCAGCACCCAGAACCTTCTTCTCCACGAAGGCGTTGGAGGATTCCAGGTAGCTTGTGATCTGCTGGTAGTCGACCCGGTAGGTGGCAGCCCGGGCAACGTCGGTCTCGGCGATGATCTGATTGCGGTCGTTGATCAGATAGGAGACTCCCTTGGGAAAGGTCAGGTTCTCGCCCAGGGCTTGGCGGTAGATATCCGAGGAGTAATAGATGGTCAGATAGCCGGAGCAGACCTTGCCCCGGAAGAGGAAGCTGAAGCGGCGGATGTAAGCACTGTCCCCGTAGGTCTTCGCCTCGAGGGGGCCCAGATAAGAGGAGGGGCAGAAGAGGTGGTCCAGGGAGGAACCCTGGAAGATGCCATACCAATAGCGGCCCTTGGCCTGGGTCAGAGGGGCGAAGACCGAGGAGGCGGGTCCGGCGAAGAAGTCTGCATCTTCGGGCAGATCGATATAGATACGCGTCTGATAGCCCTCGGCTTGGTAGGCGTGGACCTTGGTCAGAAAGTTCTGCGCGGGACTTGAATCCGCCGCCTCCGTGAAGTCTGCGGGGGCAGCGGACAAGAAGAGGTCCTGATAGTAGGCCGAGGAGGAGAGATCATTGGCGACATTCTGGACACGGATGGCCAGGGCCCGCAGGACCGGAGAGGCCGCAGCCGAGGATTTCTGGGCCTGGGAGATGGTGTTGGAGATCACGATATCGCGAAAATCCGAGGAGAAGGCGAGGCCGATCGAGAGGGCGGGGATAATGACGGCAGCCAGGAGGACGGCGGAGAGCTTGGTGCGGATTTTCAGGTTCAGAAAGAACTTCTTCATGGGAATGAGACCTCTTTATTTCGAGAGCTTTTCACGGAACTCAGTGGGGGAGAGCCCGGTCGACTTTCGGAAGCTCTTGCTGAAATAGTTGCCGTCGTTGTAGCCAACCATGCCGGAGATGTCGCTGATCCGATTTCTGGGATCAGCCAGGAGCTGCTTGGCCCGTTCCATTCGAAAATCGGTCAGATATCCGTTTAAGGTCTGTCCGGTCTCACTCTTGAAGAAGGTGCAGAGATAGGAGAGGGAGAGGTTGGCATAGTCCGCGATCTCCTTGACCGAGAGGGAGGCACGGCCGTAGTGCAGGCTGATGTAGCTCTTAATCAGGTAGATGGTCTGATTCTCCGGGGCCTGCGAAGACCGGTCCTTGAAATAGGACCGGATCTCCTCCACAAGCATTCGATGGAGATCCTCCAGGCAGAAGCAGGAATGAAGCCGGTCCGGGACGGATTCCACGGGGATCAGTCCGGATTTTGCGATTCCCTGCCGGTGCCGGACCTGCTCGATCTCCCGAACCAGATCGATATAGAGAGATTTGACCCGGCTCGGAAGCAGGCCACAGTCGGCCTGACAGCGGTCAAAGAGACGGTCGCTGCAGCGCAGAGACTCTTTCTCCTGACCGTTTGAGAGGGCGGTCTTAAGGAGAAGGCCGATATCTTCCGGGTCTGTCTGGGAGCCGGTCTCCCGGACAAGCCGGTCTTCCCGGGTCAGAACGCTGCCCGGCGGGCAGAAGAAGGCCCTTTGCAGGAGGACAATAGCGGACTGAAAGGAGTCGTAGACCCGGCGGATTCCGTGCTCGATTGTCCCGACGGCGATGTAGTAGTTTCCGAAGGGAAGGAAGGCCTCCCGGAGGAAGCTGATGGCGGGATCAATCCGGCGGGGCCTGAAGTCCTGCCCGCTGTAAATATGATAGACCACATAGTAGAGGTGCTTTTCGCTCGAAATGACGTGGAGATGGTCTCGGGCCAGAATTTGCTTGAGCTTCTGCCGGATCGTGGGGAGCTCTCGGATGATGCCGGAGACATCCTCGAATTTGACGACGATGGAACTTACATAGCGGAACTTGTCGTCCCCGTAGTAGGTACAGTAATCGGACCAGAGCTCGGTGATCCGGTCGGCATCCTGTTCATAGTGGGCGGTGAGAAGGAAGGCCAGGGTCTCTGAGACTTGTTCCAGGGACCGTCTCCGGCTGTCGTGCCGGAGGCGGTTTGCCCGGACCTGGTCCACCGCCTTCTTGAGGGTGGAGGTCAATTCATCGATGTCAATCGGCTTGTCAATATAATTGACTGCGCCCAGTCGGAGGGCAGTCTTCAGATATTCCCGGTCCGTGTAGCCGCTCATGAAGATGGCGACCAGGTCGGGGCTGGTCTCCCGCAGGGTTTGGACCATGGCCAGGCCATCCATCTTGGGCATGCGAATATCGGAGAGAACCAGGTCAACCGGATCCGCTTCTGCCAGCCGGACTCCCTCGGCCCCGTCTCTTGCGCCCGTGACACGGTCGATCCCGAGGCCGGCAAAGTCAATGGAGCCAAGGATCCCCTGCCTGGTCAGTTCTTCATCGTCGACGATCAGCAAATGCATCATATACCCCCGGTATCTCCCCCATGACAGTCTCTAGTCTATCCTATTTGCGCCAGTGAATGACAGAAAAAAATTACCCCGGATCCGAAAATTTTCCTCTTTTTGCGGTGGGAAGGCCCTGTTAGCATAAAGTTTAGAGAAAATACGCGAAAAGGGGGACCGAGACTTGTCTGATTACATATTGGAATTAAAGGGGATCACCAAGATCTTCCCCGGGGTCAAGGCGCTGAATCAGGTGCAGTTCCAACTCAAAAGGGGAGAGATTCATGCCCTGATGGGGGAGAACGGCGCCGGGAAATCAACCTTTATCAAGGTGATCACGGGGGTTCACCGGGCGGAAGAGGGAGAGATGTTCCTGGAGGGGGAGAGGGTCTCCTTCCGAGGGCCAAGGGATGCGCAGATGGCGGGAATTGCCGCGGTCTATCAGCATCCGACATCCTATCCTGATCTGTCTGTGACAGAGAATATATTCATGAACCACGAGCGGATCAAGGCCGGCTTCATGCAGTGGAAGGAGATGAACCGTCTGGCCCAGGAATATCTGGATCAGCTGGATGCTGACTTCAAGAGCACGGCGGAGATGGGAACCCTCTCGGTGGCCCAGCAGCAGATGGTTGAGATCGCCAAGGCCGTATCCACTCATGCCAAGATCGTGATCCTGGACGAGCCCACGGCGGCCCTGACGGCCAATGAGTCCGAGAAACTCTATAAGATCGTAGAGAAGCTGCGGGACGATGGCGTCTCCATTATCTTCATCTCCCACCGCTTTGAGGACATGTACCGGCTGGCGTCCAGGGTCACGGTCTTTCGCGACAGCCGGTATATCGGAACATACAAGGTTGATGAGATCACCAACGCCCAGCTGATCAAGCATATGGTCGGCCGTGAAATCAGTGATATGTATCCCAAGGAGACGGTCGAATTCGGCCACGATATGCTCCGGGTTGAGAACTTGTCAAGAACCGGCTACTTCAAGGATGTTAGCTTCCATGTCAGGGCCGGGGAGATCGTCGGCCTGACCGGCCTGGTCGGCGCCGGCCGGACCGAGGTGGTTGAGGCCATCTGCGGAATCACCGGCCACAAGGGGGGAAAGGTCTTCGTAGAGGGCAAGGAGGTTCACATCAAGAACCCGACCGCATCCAAGAAGCTGGGACTGGTCCTCCTGCCGGAGGACCGGCAGAAGACGGGATTGATCATGAACTGGGGACTGGGACGCAATGTCACCCTTCCGATCTATGATCGAATCTCAAAGAGGGGATTTACCGATGAGAAGCGGGAGCGGGCCATAGCGAAGGAGGTGCTCGAGGGGGTTGACACCAAGGCGGTCAGCATCTTCGATGCGGCATCCACTCTCTCCGGCGGAAATCAGCAGAAGGTCGTGGTGGCCAAGGCTCTGGCCCAGGACAACATGAAGATCGTCATCATGGACGAGCCCACCAAGGGCGTCGATGTCGGGGCCAAGGCGGAGATCTATGCGATTATGAGCAGGCTTGCCAAGCAGGGATACGCCATCATTATGGTCTCCTCGGAGATGCCTGAGATCCTTGGTATGTGCGATCGAATTTATGTCATGTGCAAGGGGAGGATCACGGGAGAGCTTCCCGCTGACCGGGCGAGTCAGGAGAAGATTCTGGAGCTTGCCATGGAGAAGGAGTCAGGGGGGAAGGAAGCGTAATGGAGAAGAAATCAATATTCAAGAAGCTCGGCGGATCGCGCGAGATATCTCTGCTGCTGATTCTTGTTGTCCTGATCGGTCTGGTATCGATCAAGTCGCCCGGCTTTCTGTCCATGCAGAACATCACGGAGATCCTCAAGAATAATTCTGTGACTATGATCCTATCCCTGGGCATGCTCATGGTCCTCCTGATCGGGGGGATTGATATCTCTGTCGCCTCTACGCTTGGATTTGCGGGGATGACGGTTGGTATGCTCTTTAAGACCGGCCTGGTCTCAAGCACCCTCTTGGGCTTTCTCATTGCCATCGGCATGGGGGCGGTCTGCGGGCTGGTCGTCGGATTGATTATTTCCTACGGAAGAGTTGCCCCGATCATCTGCACGATGGGCGCCATGTATATCTACCGGGGCCTGGCCTATCTGGTGGCCAATGACCAGTGGGCCGGCGCGGATGCCCTGGGGGAGTTCAAGAACTTCGCCCTGACCAAAACTCTGGGAATCAACCATGTCATCCTGGTCACCATCATCTGCTACATCCTGTTTTTCGTGATCCTAAAGTGGACCAAGTTCGGCCGAAATATCTATGCGGTCGGCTCCAATGAGGAGGCGGCGGGCATTTCCGGCATCAATGTCCACGGGGTGAAGATTGCGGTCTACACCATGATGGGAACCCTGGCGGGATTGTCTGGAGCCCTCTCCACATCGGTCTACGCGTCAGCCCAGCCCAATATGCAGTACGGCAAGGAGATGGATGTCATCGCGGCCTGCGTCATCGGCGGAGTCAGCATGAGCGGCGGAAGAGGAAGCGTGGCGGGAGCCCTCCTCGGAGCCCTGATCCTGGCTGTTATTTCCAAGGCCCTGCCCCTGATCGGGATCGGAGCCCTGGCCCAGAACACCATCAAGGGGGTCCTGATTGTGGCGGTTATCATCGCAAACGTCATCACACAGCGGGCTATGATGCGGTCGACTTTGGAACAGAGAGAAATCTAAGGGGGGTATTATGGCAGGAAAATCTGGAAGAGTGATTGCGACGACGGAAGACAGGTCATTGTCAAGCAGGTTCTTGAGCTGGGAGTCCATGCTGGTTCTCCTATTGATCGTCGTCAACATCATCTGCATCGGCATCTCCCCCGTCTATAACGCGACCAATCTCTTAAGGGAGAGTCCCAAGTATCTGGCGGAGATCTTTCTTCTCTTTCCCATGGCCTTCATCTTGCTTCTGGGAGAGATCGACATTTCGGTGGGCTCCATCGTATGCCTGTGCGCGACAACCGCAGGCATGGCGTCCAACCTCAAGCTGCCCTTCATCGGAGTGATTCTCCTGACGCTTGCCGTGGGACTCATCTGCGGAGCGGTCAATGGCCTGCTGGCTGTGGAATTTCGGGAGCTCCCGACCATGATTATCACCCTGGGAACCCAGATCATATACCGTGGGATCGCAGAGTTGATGCTGGGAGAGGGAGGATCCGTCTCCATCAAGGATTTCCGCGGGTTCAAGGCGCTGTCCACCAAGATCGGCCCCTTCCCCATCAGCTTCTTCCTTGTTGTGGCAGCCGGCATCGTCTTCATCCTGGTCGCCTCAAGAATGAACTACGGGCGGAGGCTGTACGCGATCGGAAGCAATGCGAGAACCTCTTTCTATTCGGGGATTAAGGTCAAGCAGACCATCTTCACCGCTTATGCTCTGATGGGATTCTTCTCCGGGCTTGCCGCTCTCTTTTTGACGGCGGCTACCTATGGGGCCAACACCACGACCGGCAAGGGCTTCGAGATGGACGCCATCGCCATGGCCGTATTCGGTGGAATCTCAACCACAGGAGGAAAGGGAAGGATCTTGGGGGCGTTTATCGCAGCCTTTACCATTCTCTGCCTCAGGGTCGGTCTGGGACAGAAGAACTTAAATTCTCAGATCATCCTGATCATCATCGGAATCCTCTTGATTGTCTCCGTATTGATCCCCAATATCTCCGGCGGGATCAAGACCAGGAGGAAGACAGCATAGATACCGGAATATGAATGTCCAAAAGGACTCATAGAAATATAGGGGTTTACAGAAGGAGGAAAAACCATGAGAAAGAAATTACTGAGTTTGCTTTTGTGTGCGACGATGGCGGTGGGGCTTTTTGCCGCGTGCGGCGCGGACAACAAGAAGGATGATTCCGCCAAGTCAGGAGACCAGTCCAAGACGGAGAGTGCCTCCGGCAAGACCTTCGCATTTGTCCCAAAGAGTGCCGGAAATCCCTTCAATGAGAAGGCGGCAGAGGGCTTCCAGAATGCAGTCAAGAAGCTGGGCGGAAAGGCAGTGGTCCAGTATCCGGAATCTGCCACCGCGGATGCGCAGATCACCGTAATTCAGTCCCTGATCTCCCAGAAGGTGGATTCCATCTGTGTGGCAGCCAATGATGAGAATGCACTGGCAGCTGCCCTGCAGGAGGCCAAGGATGCGGGAATCAAGGTCTGCTCTGTGGATTCTGCCGTTGCTCCGTCAAGCCGTGCCGTCCATGTCAACCAGGCCGGAACTGACGAGATCGGGTCCGCTCTGATTGAGGCTGTCTATGACATCACCGGCGGAGAGGGACAGTTCGCCATCCTGTCCGCCTCCTCTCAGGCGACCAACCAGAACGCCTGGATCAGCTCCATGAAGTCTTATATGGAGAAGGAGAGCAAGTACTCCAAGCTGGAACTGGTGGAAATCGCCTATGGAGACGATGAGGCGCAGAAGTCCACGGACCAGACCCAGGCCCTCCTGCAGAAGTATCCCAAGCTCAAGGTGATCTGCTCCCCCACAACGGTGGGCATTTCCGCAGCAGCCAAGGTTCTGCAGGACAAGAAGTCTTCCGTCAAGCTGACCGGACTGGGCCTTCCCTCCGAGATGGCTGCCTATATCGGCTCTGATAGCGCGCACTCCTGCCCCTACATGTTCCTCTGGAATCCCATTGACCTGGGAGCTCTCGGAGCTTATACATCGGCAGCGCTTGTGACAGGAAGCATCAAGGGAGCAGAGGGAGATACCTTTAAGTGCGACCTGGGCGACTACAAGGTTGTCAAGGCATCGGACGGCGGAACCGAGATCATCCTGGGTGCGCCCTTCAAGTTCGATCCCAGCAATATCAATGAGTGGAAGAGTGTGTATTGATGGTCAAGGGATTTAAGATGAAGCTCTATCCCGGTCAGGAGGAGGAGTACGAGCGCCGGCACAGGGAACTCTGGCCGCAGATGGCGGATATGATCCATGAGCACGGCGGGAAGAACTACTCCATTTTCCTGGACAAGGAGACCCTGACCCTCTTCGGCTATATCGAGATCGAAGATGAAGGCCTCTGGAGCCGGGGTGCGGACACGGCGATCAACCGCAAGTGGTGGGACTTCATGGCGGACATCATGGAGACCAACCCGGATAACAGCCCGGTGACTGTGGATCTAAAGCCGCTCTTTCACCTGGATTGATGGAATGGAAAGTGAATACAAAGACAAGCCGGCCGACCTGTGGAGTACACGGGGCGGCCGGCTTGATTTGCGGGGAAATCCGGGATTTTTTGCAGACAAACCAGTAAATCGCCGGCTTAAGATACCAAAGAAATACTTGTAAATTTTCCCTGTGCATTTTATTATTGAAAACGAAAACGGAAACGTTTCGGTTTTGCTCTTGCGGGATCGAATCGGGCAGGTCAGTCAAGTGTTTTTCCATCAATTATAGGAGGAAGCCATATGGCATTTGTTACTTCGACTAAGATGTTAAGAGACGCCAAAGAGGGGCACTATGCGGTAGCTGCCTTCAATGTCGAGAACATGGAGATGATCAAGGCGGTGCTTGCCGCCGCAGAAGAGATGCAGGCGCCGGTGATGCTACAGACGACCCCTTCCACAGTGCGGTACGGGACGCTTGAGACTTTCGTCGCCATGGTCCGGGCGGAAGCGGCAAGGAGAGACATCCCTGTATGTCTTCACCTGGACCATGGGGACAGCTTCGAGCTTGCGGTTCGGGCCATCAAGGCCGGTTATACGTCTGTCATGATTGACGGATCAAAGCTGCCCTTCGAGAAGAATGCGGCCCTGACCAAGAGGGTCGTCGATGTGGCTCGTGCCGTCGGCGTTCCGGTAGAAGCGGAGCTGGGCAAGGTCGGGGGGAAGGAAGACGATCTGGAGGTGAGTGAGGACCGGTATACAGATCCGGAGGAGGCCGGGAGATTCGCGGAACAGACCGGAGTATCCTCTCTGGCGGTGGCCATTGGGACGGCTCACGGCTTCTATATCGGGGAACCGGTTCTGGATAAGGACCGGGTCAAAGATATTGCGGCCAGAGTGGAGGCCCCCCTGGTCCTTCACGGGGCCTCCGGCCTCAGTGAGTCGGACGTCAGGGAGTGCGTGTCCAACGGGATGTGCAAGGTCAATTTCGCGACAGAGCTTCGGGCGGCATACACGGATGCCGTCAAGAAGCTACTGGCCTATGACCCCAAGACCTATGACCCCAAGAAACTGGGCATCGTCGGAATAGACGCAGTCAAAGACCAGGTGATCGCCCGCATCAAGATGTGCGGCTGCGGCGGCAAGGCATTTATCTGACTATAAGATGGAGACATAAACCAGGGGATAGAGAGGAGGGACTATGGGAGCGACCATCAAGGATATTGCCCGGGAGACGGGACTGGGTCTGGCGACCATCTCTTCCTACCTGAACGGGTATAGGGTCCGGGAGAAAAACCGGATTAAGATTGAGGCGGCGATTGAGAAGCTGCACTTTGAGCTGAACGAGACCGCACGGGGATTAAAGACGAACCGGACCAGGACGATCGGGATTCTGATCCCAGAGCTCAATAACATATTCTGTGCAGAGATCATATCGGAGGCAGAGGATATCCTTCGGCAGGAAGGCTATGCCACTATGCTGTGTGACTGTCGCTCTGACGCGGATCGGGAGAGAGAAGCCATGGACTTCCTGCTCCGCAGGCGGGTGGACGGACTGATCATCATGCCGACGGGAGAGGACAGGAGGATCCTGGAGAGATTTTTGCTCAGAAAACGACCGGTGGTGGTCCTGGACCGCAAGATCAAGGACTTGGATCTGGACAGCGTGCTTGTGGACAATGAGGGTGCGGCGCGAGAAGCGGTGGACCGGTTTCGGGCCGCCGGGCACACGGAAATCGGCTTGATTGCGGGACCGAGAGAGATCTATACGGCAATGGTCAGAAGGGAGGGCTTCCGCAGAGCTATGACCGAGGCCGGACTGGAGGTCTCGGAGAGCAGGATGATCTGTGGCGACTATACCATTCGGGGCGGCGCCAAGGCCATGCAGAGACTTCATAGGGAGGAGCCGCAGGTAACAGCAGTGCTTGCCTCCAACTATGAGATGACCCTTGGGGCTATGATCGAGATCAATGAGTCGGGAATCCGGGTTCCGGAGGACCTGTCTCTGATCGGTTTCGACAATCTGGAATTCGCCAGGGCGAGCGCACCGCGGCTGGGCATTATGCTGCAGCCCACCAGGCAGATCGCCAGGGAGGCGGTGAGCCTCCTCCTCAAGCGTCTGTCGGGCGATACAGAGACGCCGACGCAGACTGTGGTTCTGCCGACCGAGTACATCGAGGGCAAGTCGGTCCGGAAGATCGGATGAAGAAGTGACGGACAGGGGGAGATGCATGGGCACATATCTGTTGGGGATTGATATCGGGACCAGCGCTTGCAAAATCGTGGTCTTCGACCGGAGAGGCCGTCTGCAGGCGGCTGAAACGGGAAATTATAAGGTGTATTACCCGGAGCCCGGCTGGGCGGAACAGGATCCGGGGGAATGGTGGGCTGCTGTCTGCCGCGCGATTCCAAGGGCCCTGGAGGCGGGGCATATCCGGCCGCAGGAGATCGCGGGGATTGGTCTTGCGGGGCAGAGCTGGTCGGCAGTCGCTCTTAATGCCTCCGGGGAGGTCCTCTGCCGGACTCCGATCTGGATGGACACGAGAGCGGCAGAGATCTGCAGAGAGATGAGTGACAGAATCGGGTCGGACAGGATCCTGGATCTCTGCGGGAATCCCCTGCAGCCCTCCTATACCACAGGTAAGATCCTGTGGTACCGAAGATATGCGCCGGACCTCTATGGGAGCTGTCGGCACATCCTCCAGTCCAACAGCTACATTGCCTACCGGCTGACCGGGGTCCTGTCCCAGGACCTGTCCCAGGGCTATGGTCTTCATTGCTTTGACATGCGAAGGGGCTCTTGGGATGGAGATATGGCAAGAGAGCTGGGGATTGCAGCGGACCTGCTCCCGGAAATCTTCCCCTGTCACGCCGTGATCGGAGGGGTGACAGAGCAGGCCGCAAGAGCGTGTGGGCTCTGCCCGGGAACCCCGGTTGTGGCCGGAGGCCTGGATGCGGCCTGCGGAGCTCTGGGAGCAGGGGTCATACATCCGGGACAGACGCAGGAACAGGGCGGCCAGGCGGGCGGCATGAGCATCTGCACGGACCGGGCCATGGGAGACGCGAGACTGATCCTAAGCTTCCATGTCATGCCCGGCCGCCGGCTCCTGCAGGGAGGGACCACCGGCGGCGGCGGTGTGATGCGGTGGATGGAGAGAGAGCTCGGCGCATACGAGAGAATGATCGCCGGGGATCAGAATAAGCGGTCGCTGGACCTGTTCAACGAACTGGCAGAGGCAGTTCCGGCAGGCAGTGACGGGGTTGTCTTTCTCCCCTATATGGCGGGCGAGCGGTCACCCATCTGGGATCCCAACGCCAAGGGGGTCTTCTATGGCCTGGATTTCTCCAAGACGAAGGGACACTTGATCCGGGCTGCTATGGAGGGGGTTGCTTATTCCCTCAGGCACAACCTGGATGTGGCGGAATCTCTGGGGGCTAAGGCAGAAGTGCTTCGGTCCATGGGGGGCAGCGCCAATTCCCTGGTCTGGACGCAGATCAAGTCTGACATTACGGGAAAGCCGATCGAGGTCCCCGCGTCTGATACGGCCACGAGCTTAGGGGCAGCCCTTCTGGCGGGCGTCGGCGTGGGCCTGTATGAGGATTTCGACCGGGCGGTCGCCGAGACCGTCGAGATCAAGAGGGAGCACAGACCCAATCCGGACAGGAAAGCTGCCTATGAGGCCAATTACCGGGTCTACCTGGAATTATATGAGAATCTGAAGGACATGATGAATCGAGGAGGTATTTTGCCGTGGAGACAATGAAGGCCGGACTTGTGCACGCAAAGTGTGATATTCGCTATGAGGATATCGAAAAACCGGTGCCCGGGGCGGAAGAGGTTCTGATTAAGGTCAAGTACACAGGGATCTGTGGATCGGATCTTCCCCGGGTCAATGCGGATGCGGCCCACTTCTATCCGATTGTCTTGGGGCATGAATTCTCGGGAACGGTAGAGGCGGTCGGTGAGAACGTGACCGGGCTTGAGCCGGGAGACCGGGTGGCCGGAATTCCCCTGGTCCCCTGTATGAAATGCGAGGACTGCCTGAGGGGGAACTACTCCCTCTGCAAACACTACGATTTCATAGGGTCGCACTCCTTCGGGAGCTTCGCCGAGTATGTCTGTGTGCCGCAGACCAATGCCGTCAAGTTTGATAACTCCGTCTCCTTTCGCAAGGGGGCCTTCTTTGAGCCGGCAACCGTGGCCTTGCACGGGCTGGAGAGGACCGGTTATACCGGAGGGAAGACCGTTGCCGTTCTGGGCGGGGGAACCATCGGGATGATGACCCTGCAGTGGGCCAGGATCTTCGGCGCCAAGGCGGTCGTCGTCTTCGATATTGTCGATGAGCGGTTGGAACTGGGCAGACGACTGGGGGCGACCGCAGGAATCAATACGTTGCGGGAAAATTTCATGGAGGAGGTCAGAAAGATCACAGGCGGCAGGGGCTTTGACTATGTCTTTGAGACGGCGGGGAATACCGTCACCATGAAGATGGCCTTTGAGCTTGCGGCCAATAAGGCAGATGTATGTTTTATCGGCACACCCACCAAAGAGCTTCATTTCACAGTAAAAGAGTGGGAGAACTTAAACCGCAAGGAATTCCGTCTGACCGGATCCTGGATGTCTTACAGCGCACCCTTCCCGGGACACGAGTGGGAACTTGTGGCCCACTATTTTGCGACAGGAGACCTGAAGCTGGACGACAGCTTCGTCTATAAAGAGATCCCCCTGAGCAGGATCGCCGAGGCCTTCGAGCTCTATCGCAGGCCGGGAGCGGTCAAGGGAAAGATCTTAATCGACAGCGAGGGATGATTCTTGATACTGACAGTGACATTAAATGCGGCCATTGACAAGCGCTATGTGGTCGAGGGAGCGGGGATCGGCCGGGTCAACCGCGTGATGGAGTGTAGCTTCTGCCCCGGCGGCAAGGGCTTAAATGTATCCAAGCCCGCGGCGATCTTTGGAGCCGATGTGGTGGCCACCGGATTTGTCGGGGGCTATGCCGGCAGTTACATTGAAAATGCCCTGAAGCCGCTCGGAATCAGACCTGCCTTCTATCACATGAAGGAGGAGAGCCGGTCCTGCATCAACATCTGGGACCGGGTCAATCACATCCAGACGGAATACCTGGAACCGGGATTTACGGTCGGAAGAGAGGATTTCGAGGCCTTCCTGGGGCAGTTCCGAACGCTGATTCAAGAGGCGGATGTAGTCGCCATATCCGGTAGCGTGCCGAGGGGACTGGACGGGAGCGCCTACCGGGACCTGATCGGGATATGCAAGGAGGCCGGAAAGAAGGTCATTTTAGACACCAGTGGAGACCTGCTTGAGGCGGGGATTCAGGCGAGGCCCACAATGATCAAGCCCAATATCGATGAGATCGGAATGCTCACGGGAAAGACCTGCAACCGCTTTGATGACATGCTGGACGCAGCGAGGAGGGTACAGGCCGGAGGCATTGAACTGGTTGCGGTGTCTCTGGGAGATGAGGGAGCTTTCGTGGTCAGTGACGAGGGCGTCTTCAGAGCCAGGGTGCCGAAGATCGATGCGGTCAATACGGTGGGCTGCGGGGACGCCATGATCGCGGGCTTTGCGATGGGACTCAGCCAAGGGCTCCCGGTTCCAGAGTGCTTGAGACAGGCAAGCGCCATCTCCGCAGCGGCCGCCCTGCGCGAGGAGACGGGATTTTTCCTCATGGAGGACCGGGCGCGGATCTATCCCATGATCGAGATCGAGAAAGTCTGACCGAATG
>NZ_DBHIDN010000005.1:0-66383 GCF_057251025.1 Shuttleworthella sp. | reverse complement strand
GATCTGATCGAATGGATCTGATCGAATGGATCTGATCGAATGGATCTGATCGAATGGATCTGATCGAATCGATTTGACCGAATGGATCTGACCGCATGAGGAAGGGCTGCGCGAGCGGGAGGCCCGGGGCAGGCCGTGCTTTGCTTACAGGACGACAGGTGAACATTCAGAATTTGAAGGAGGACTTTGTTATGGGAACCATTCATCCGGATGCGATTCCGAAAATCGTATTGAATAACGGGCAGGAAGTGCCCTGCATCGGCATGGGGACATTCGGCTCCGATCGCTTTAGCGCAGAGCAGGTGTCAGAGGCGGTCTACGGGGCACTCAAGGCCGGCTACCGCATGTTCGACTGCGCCGCCTGCTATGGCAACGAGGCTATGATCGGCGACGTATTCCAGCGGGCATTTCGCCGGGGAATCTGCAAGAGGGAAGATCTTGTGATCATGACCAAGGCCTGGAATGACATGCACGGTGACGGTGATATTCTGATTGCCATAGCCAAGAGCCTGAAGGACTTGAAGCTTGACTATGTCGATATGTATTTTCTTCACTGGCCGTTCCCGAACTACCATGCGCCGAACTGCGACGTGAACAGCCGAAATCCGGAGGCAAAGCCCTTCGCTGTGGAACGTTTCATGAAGACCTGGAGGCAGATGGAGCACCTGGTAGATATGGGATTGACCAAGGGCATCGGCATGTCAAGCATGACGGTCCCGAAGCTGGAGGCTACCCTCCCGCTCTGCCGCATCAAACCGGCCATGTGCGAGTTCGAGGAGCATCCCTGCTTTCAGCAGGAGGAGGTCTTCAACTACCTGCGGGGACACGGGATTCAACCGGTCGGTTTCATGCCGCTCGGCTCTCCCCAGAGACCGGAGCGCGATATAGAGCAGGGCGATATTGCCGATATGGAGACGCCTCTGATGCAGGAGATCGCGGCGGCTCATCACTGCCATCCGGCTCTGATCTGCCTGAAGTGGGCCGTGCAGAGGGGGGCGATCCCGATCCCCTTCTCCGTGTGCGAGGAGAAATATATCAGTAATCTGGCCTGCACCATTGACGATGACCCTCTGACAGAGGAGGAGATGGACCGGATCAAGACCTTAGAGGCCAATAACCGCCTGGTCAAGGGGCAGGTTTTCCTCTGGCCGGGAGCCAAGGACTGGCACGACCTCTGGGATGAGGATGGACGGATCGCCCGGTAGGACCGTGGGCCCTTGCGGGGCTGAGCCCGGAATCCGGACCCGGCGGCCTGCAATCCGGACATGGCGGGCCTGCATATGATTGCGATTCCACTGATCATTTGCTAAAGTAAGAGGCGATTTTAAGTGGGAAACAGGGGCAGTTTATGTTAGAAGTCATTCAGCGGGTCAACGAGGCCGTAAGCAACTTCATCTGGGGCGTGCCGGCTATGATCGCCATCATCGGGGTGGGGATCTTCCTGACCATCCGAACCCGCTTCATTCAGGTCCGCAAGTTCCCCGCAGCCATGCGAAATACCCTGGGCAAGCTCTTCGACAAGACAGAGGCCAGGGAGGGGACGATGTCCCCCTTCCAGGCAGTCTGCACCGCCCTGGCAGGAACCGTGGGAACCGGCAACATCGCCGGTGTGGCGGGCGCCCTCGCCCTGGGAGGGCCGGGAGCCATCTTCTGGATGTGGTGCTCCGCTTTCCTTGGCATGTGCACCAAGTTCGCCGAGGTGACCCTGGCCGTCCATTTTCGTGAGACCAACGCCGGGGGAGAGCATGTCGGCGGACCCATGTACTACATCAAGAACGGCCTGTCCAAGCGCTGGTACTGGCTGGCGGTGGCCTATGCCGCCTTCGGCGTCCTGACCGTCTTCGGCACCGGAAATGCGACCCAGGTCAACACGATTGTGACTTCGGTGAAGAGCTTTCTGAATAGCTTTGGACTTCTGCCCGGCGGAAACCATCCGATCTTCTCTCTGATCCTGGGGATTCTGATCGCCGGCCTGGTCGCCCTTGTCCTGCTCGGGGGCATCAAGCGGATCGGGTCCGTGACGGAGAAGCTGGTCCCCTTCATGGCCCTGCTCTATATCATTCTCGGCCTGGGGGTGGTCCTCTGCAACTGGACCAGGGTTCCCGGAGTGATGCGGATGATCTTCGCCGGGGCATTTACCCCGCAGGGGGTGACGGGAGGGCTGGTCGGCTCCGCCTTCCTCTCCCTTAAGAAGGGCGTATCCCGGGGGATCTTCTCCAATGAGGCCGGATTGGGGACGGGGTCCATCGCCCACTCCACGGCAGATACGGATGATGCGGTCGGCCAGGGCCTCTTCGGGATCTTTGAGGTCTTCATGGATACGATCGTCATCTGCACCCTGACGGCCCTCATTATCCTCTGCTCGGGCATTCCGGTGGATTACGGCCGGGCGGCGGGAGCGGAGCTCACGATCCTGGGCTTTACCGCGACCTATGGCCGCTGGGTCTCCGGCTTTACCATGCTGGCCCTCGTCTGCTTCGCCTTCTCCACCACGATCGGCTGGGGGCTCTACGGGTCCCGCTGCGTGGAGTTTCTCTTCGGCGGCAAGCTGGTCCGCCCCTTCCTCCTCCTCTATTCTCTGGTTGCCATTGTGGGCGCCACCATGGATCTGGGTCTGCTCTGGGATATTGCGGAGACCTTTAACGGACTGATGGCGATCCCCAATCTGATCGCCCTTCTCTTCCTGTCTCCCGTCCTTGTCCGCCTGATCAGGGACCGGCAGGGCCGAGAGAAGAGGGTCTGATCGGGGAAAGACCGGGAAGACGGCATTCTGACGGGACACACTCGGAGAGACCCCTCGGATCCGGAAGGAGACCGGGAAGAATCAGAAGGATGAAAACATGCCGAAATTTATCAGGGAATTTATAAGGAAGAACCCTCACCGGGCGGGAATCCTTCTGGTGATCGTCGATTCGCTCTTCTTCTCTCTCATGACCCTCTTTGTCCGGATGTCCGGTGACCTGCCCACCATGCAGAAGACCTTCTTCAGGAATGCCATTGCGGCGGTCATCGCCATCATCACCTTGCTTGGGACAGAGGACAAGCTTCGTATCAAGAAGGGCAGCCTGCCATCGCTTCTCCTCCGGTCGATCTGCGGAGGTCTTGGCATGATTGCAAATTTCTGGGCGATCGACCATCTGGCTCTGGCAGACGCCAACCTGCTCAATAAGCTGTCCCCCTTCTGGGCCATCATTGCGTCTGTCTTCATCCTGTCTGAGATTCCTGCCGGGAGAGAAATCCTCTATGTGGTTCTGGCCTTCATCGGAGCAAGCTTCGTTGTCAGGCCCACGGCGGGACTGGCCTCTCTGCCGGCCCTGATTGGTCTGCTCGGAGGGCTTGGGGCGGGATTTGCCTATACCTTCGTCCGTAAGCTGGGGATGCGGGGGGAGAGAGGGCCTCTGATCGTGGCCTTCTTCTCCACATTTACGAGTCTACTCTGTCTCCCCTTCATGATTTTCGACTTTCATCCCATGTCCGTCTTCCAGTGGGCCTGTCTCCTGGGAGCAGGTGTCTGCGCCGCCCTGGCTCAGTTTGCGGTCACCAATGCCTATCGGCTGGCCCCGGCCAGAGAGATCTCGGTCTTTGATTACTCACAGGTGGTCTTCGCCTCTCTCTGGGGAATCCTCTTCTTTGCGGAACTGCCCGATGCCTGGTCCATTGTGGGTTATGTGATTGTCATCGCCACGGCCGTGGCCAAATGGAGGTACACCATGCGCAGTCAGGAGAAGGAATGAAAAGTCTTTCCTTCCTGAAAATTCTGAAATATAATAGGATCCTTGGAACAAACCCGGGATGAGTTGATCTTTAGGGGTCCATGTTCTATGGGATGCGGGAGTGAAAGAAGTAAGGAGATGGTTATGTTGAAGAAGAACCGAAGCCAGGGGAGGAAGATTCCTGTGGCCTGGAAAGTGGCAGGGATTGTACTCCTTGCGCTGATTTTCCTGTTTGGAATCAATCGATGGAAGATGGAGGTCAAGAGCCCGCAGGACGGAGCCAGAGAAGTTGACTACCGGTCTCAGTGGGATGCCAAGGATGCACGGGCCTATGTGACAGGAAGCATTCTGAAATTCGTGAAGGCCCCGGCCAAGCTTCAAGTGATCGGATCTGTCGACACCGGCAAGCTGGGGGATTACACAGTTCGCTTCAAGGCCCATCTGGGCCCCTGGAAGCTGGATGAAGACAGGGTGATCTCAGTCAAGGACCTGTCTGCGCCCGAAATCACCCTGGAGACCAAGCCGGATTCCTATACTCTGCCGGGCAAGGCCTATGAGGAGGAGGGCTACTCCGCCTATGATGCCGTGGACGGAGATGTGACGGACAAGGTGCAGAAGAAGGAAGAGGCCGGAGTCGTGACCTATACCGTCACGGATCAGGCAGGAAATACGGCGACCAAGACCCGGCAAATCAATTATGACGACAGGGTCGCTCCGGTGATCAACCTGGTCGGGGGCGACAAGATCACCGTCGCTCTGAAGAGCAAGTACGAGGATAAGTACTCCGCCATGGACAATGTGGACGGAGACATCACGGATAAGGTCAAGGTCGAGGGATCGGTCGATACGGACAAGGAGGGGTCCTATACCCTGAATTACTCTGTGACCGACGCCCACAACAACACGACGACCTGTAGCCGGCAGGTGACCGTCAGCAAGGATGCGCCCAAGGATGTCGCGAGCGAGGGGACGGATACGCCGACCGAGGGCAAGATCATCTACCTGACCTTCGATGATGGTCCCGGCAAGTACACAGCGCAGCTCCTGGATATTCTGAAGAAATACAATATTAAGGTGACCTTCTTTACGACCAACCAGTTCCCCCACTATCAGGATATGCTCACGAGGGAGGCAAATGAGGGCCACACGGTAGCCATCCACTCCTATACGCATATCTACAGCCAGGTCTATGCCAGCACGGACAACTACTGGACGGACTACGACCAGATGAAGAATCTGATTCAGGAGAAGACCGGCAAGTCCATCAACCTCTTCCGCTTCCCCGGAGGATCCTCCAATGCGATCTCCAAGAAGTACACGGCGGGCATTATGACCCAGCTGGTGGAGCAGGCCAAGGAGAAGGGCTATACCTATTCTGACTGGAACGTGAGCTCGGGAGACGGAGGCGAGGTCCGGACCTCACAGGAGGTCTACGACAACTGCGTCAGAGGCGTCTCCAATAACCGGGTATCTGTGGTACTCTGCCACGACATCAAGGATTTCACGGTCAATGCCATGGACGGGTTCATCTCCTGGGCCCTGCAGAACGGCTACACCTTCCTGCCCATGACCGAGCACAGTTTCCCGGCCCATCACGGACATATCAACAACTAAAGAGCAGACGGAAAATACCGGAAAATACCACCCGAGAGCCTGGCTTGCGGGTGGTGTTTTTTGTTATACTTCCCCTAAAGGGTTGTCTTGTTATTTTGTATAAAAGGAGGAGAAAAATGAGCTTTAAGAATGTCACGGTGGCAGGTGGCGGTGTCCTGGGAAGTCAGATTGCCTTTCAGGCAGCATATACCGGCTTTCATGTGAAGATCTGGCTGCGCAGCCAGGCCTCGATCGGCCGCTGCCAGCCCAAGCTGGACCGCCTGTACAAGATCTATCTGGGGATCCTGGAGGAGATGAAGCACAATCCGGCGGCTTATGCCAGGGGCCTGTCCAAGAAGCAGGACCTGTCCGAGGAGGAGATCGAGGAATTAAAGAGACGGGTCGAGGAGGCCTATCGGGGCATTGAGCTTACGACCTCTTATGAGGAGGCCGCCAAGGATGCGGACCTGGTGATTGAGGCGATTGCCGAGAATATCGAGGAGAAGAAGGAATTCTACACGGAGCTCGCCAAGTACCTGCCCGAGCGGACCGTGATTGTGACCAATTCCTCCACCCTCCTTCCCAGTTCCTTTGCGGAATTTACCGGGCGCCCGGAGAAGTTCCTGGCCCTGCACTTCGCCAACAACATCTACAGGAGCAATACGGCAGAGGTCATGGGACATGCGGGCACCAAGCAGGAGTACTATGACCAGGTTGTGGACTTTGCGGATCAGATCAATATGATCCCCCTCAAGGTCTTAAAGGAGCAGCCGGGCTATATTCTAAACTCCATGCTGGTTCCCTTCCTGACCGCGGCGGAGAGCCTTCTGGCCAATGGGGTCGGAGACTATGAGACCATCGACCGGACCTGGAAGCTGGGAACAGGCTCCCCTTACGGCCCCTTCCAGATCCTGGACATTGTGGGTCTGACCACGGCCTATAACATTGTGATCTTAAATCCCGCCGCAAAGGATCCGTCCAGCACCCAGGCCAAGATTGCGGCCATTCTCAAGGAGAAGATCGACGCGGGCAAGACCGGTGTCAATGCCGGAGAGGGATTCTATCAATATCGATGAAGGCCCGCCCGGAGGAAGGCCGTGTGATGCCTGACTTGTACCAAGAGAAGAAATTGACCGTCGCCTACCGAGGCGGGGTCAAGGAGAGAGAAGCAGCGGACTTCTATGCCGATCTCTGGAAGCTTCCCCTGATTGAGATCACGGACCGGGAACCGATCCCCGCCGGTGCACTGATTTTAGAATTCTCAGAGGAGGGGGTCAGCCTGCTGGCGGAGGGAATGCGAAACCGGGGAGATTTTGAGCGGATGATGGACCGCGTTCGCCCGGGCCGGTGGGAGCATGAGCTGCTGGCCAAGGCAGCCCGGTTCAAGAGGAAGGAGCCGGACCGGATCGGAGGAGGACTCCCGGAGGCTCTGCGCGCCCTGGATGCCACGGCGGGGATGGGAGAGGACGCCCTGATTCTCGCGGCCGCCGGCTTCGAGGTCGATTTGGCGGAGCGGGATCCGGTGATCCACCTTCTCCTTGAGGATGCAATCGCAAGGGCCGGAGGAAATGCGAATATCTACCTGCGGGAGCTGGCCGCCCGCATGCGCCCGGTTGAGGGAGATTCCATCCGCCGGATGCGTGAGGCCATGCCGGGGGACTGGGACTTGATCTATCTGGACCCCATGTTCCCCGAGCGGAGGAAGTCGGGTCTGGTCAAGAAGAAGTTTCAGCTGATTCACCGGTTGGAGCGGCCGGCCACCGATGAAGAGGAGCTTCTTGCGGCTGCCCTGGCTGCAAGGCCCCGGAAGATTGTAATCAAGCGGCCCCGCAAGGGACCGGATCTGGCGGGGGAGAAGCCCTCCTACCGGATTTTGGGAAAGGCGATTCGATATGACGTGATTGTTCTGACCTAAGAGAAGGTGTATGATCGAAACCGAATGAACGGGTTGACACTGCGATGGCAGAGGGCGAAGATCCCGGAGGACGGAATCGCCTGCGCACACGCATGGAGGAGGAAGATTCATGGAATGGAAGAATTTTGATCAGCTGGAGAGTCTGAAGCTCTTGAGGGAGACGAAGCCCCTTGACTTAAAGGAGACCCTGGGCTCTCCCGCAGGTGCCGAGCGGGTCCGGACCTACCATGTCCCGATGGCGGCCGGCCTGGACTATAATTATGCGGCCAAGGCGGTGGATGAGAAGATCCTCCTCGCCCTCTGCCGGCTTGCCGGGGAGGCGCAGCTGATTGAGAAGTATCGGGCCCTCTATCAAGGAGAGATGATCAATACAGGTGAGAAGCGCCTGGTCCTCCACCAGCTGACCCGTGGGCAGCTGGGAGAGGATGTGGTGGTTGACGGGGTCAACAAGAGAGATTTCTACAAGAAGGAGCAGGCCCGGATTGCGGACTTTGCCGACCGTGTGCACCGGGGGCAGATTGTCAACGAGAAGGGGGAGAAGTTCACAAGCGTTGTGCAGATCGGAATCGGAGGGTCTGACCTGGGCCCCAGGGCCATGTATCTGGCGCTGGAGGGATGGGCCAAGGTCAATGACTGCTTCCGGATGGATGCTCACTTCATCTCCAATGTGGACCCGGATGATGCGACAGCGGTTCTCTCAGAGGTCGATGTGGCTCATGCCATTTTTATCCTCGTGTCAAAGTCGGGAACTACCTTAGAGACCCTGACCAACCAGGCATTTGTCATGGATGCTCTCAGGAGGGAAGGCTTGGATCCAGGCAAGCACATGATCGCGGTCACCTCCGAGACAAGCCCCCTGGCACACAGCGAGGATTTCTTGACGGCCTTCTATATGGATGATTTCATCGGCGGCAGATACTCCTCCTGCTCCGGTGTCGGAGGAGCAGTCCTCTCTCTGGCCTTCGGACCGGAGGTCTTCGATCGCTTCCTCAAGGGGGCTCATGCGGAGGATCTCCTGGCCAAGGAGACAGACCCCATGAAGAATCCGGATATGCTGGACGCCCTGATCGGGGTCTATGAGCGCAATATCTTAGGCTATCCAAGCACGGCGATTCTGCCCTATTCGCAGGCTCTGTCCAGGTTCCCGGCCCACTTGCAGCAGCTGGATATGGAGTCCAACGGCAAGTCAGTCAACCGCGACGGGCAGCCCGTAGACTACGTGACCGGACCCGTGATCTTCGGAGAGCCCGGAACCAATGGCCAGCACTCCTTCTATCAGCTCCTGCACCAGGGGACAGATATCATCCCCCTGCAGTTTGTCGGCTTTAAGAAGAGCCAGAGGGCCAATGATGTCACGATTGAGGGCTCCAGCAGTCAGCAGAAGCTGGGCGCCAATGTGGCGGCTCAGATCGTGGCCTTCGCCTGCGGCAAGGAAGATGAGAACCGCAACAAGGAATTTCATGGGGGCCGCCCCTCGTCCATTATTGTCGGAGAGGAACTGACGCCCGAGGCTCTGGGGGCACTTCTGGCCCACTTCGAGAACAAGGTCATGTTCCAGGGCTTCCTCTGGAACTTGAATTCCTTCGATCAGGAGGGGGTCCAGCTGGGGAAGACCCTGGCCAAGAGAGTCCTGTCTGGTCAGACGGAGGGAGCGCTCAGGGCTTACTCCGGCCTTCTCGGCCTGTGTGATTGAGACCCGGCGCAGGGAAGGCAGAGAGATATGCTCTATGAAATCAAAGAGGGGTCTGTCAGCCTGGGTGGCCGGTCCATTCTCTCGCGCTTTCACTTCTATATCCGGGGGCAGGAGAAGATGGGACTGGTCGGCAGAAACGGAGCCGGCAAGACGAGTCTCCTTCGCCTGATCGCCGGTCAGATTGATTTGGATTCCGATGAGAAGGTCCCGGACGCAGGGGTCTATCGCGCGCGGGACTTCTCGATCGGCTTCCTGCCCCAGGAAGTCTGCATCGATCCAATGACAAGCGCCTATCAGACTATGGTTTCATCCGACCGGGTTGAGGGGCCGGAAGCCCTCCGCCTCTTCACGGAGCTGGGCTTTGCCAAGGAGGAGGCGGCCAGGCCCCTGGCCTCCTTCTCCGGGGGCCAGCAGAAGAAGATTCTCCTGATCGCCACGCTTCTGACGAAGCCCGACCTGCTCCTTTTGGACGAGCCGACCAATCACCTGGACCTGGATGCCGTGGCCTGGCTGGAGGACAGGCTGATCGCCTATCCCGGCGCGATTCTCCTGGTGTCCCATGACCGCTATTTCCTGGACCGGGTGACCGGAGTCACCTGGGAACTTGAGGCGGGAAAGACCCGGGTCTATCCCGGCAATTACAGCGCCTACCGGCGTTGCAAGAGGGAACAGGCGGTCCGTCAGCTCAAGTCCTATCAGGCTCAGCAGGAGGAGATCGCAAGGCTTAAGGCCCTGATTGAGAGGTTCAAGCATAAGCCCAGGAAGGCGGCATTCGCCAGGTCCAGGAAGAAGATCTTGGACCGCATGGAAGAGGTGGAGAAGCCGCGGGAGGAGGAGATCTGCATGGATCCCGCCCCTACTCTTCCGGCCAGGCGGGGGGACAAGTGGGTCTATGTGGCCGAGGACTTGCAGATCGGCTATGAGAAAGCCCTGCACCTGGTCAATTTCAAGCTGCGCCGGGGGTCCAGGATCGGTCTCATAGGACCTAACGGGTCCGGCAAGTCCACCTTCTTGAAGACGCTGGCAGGGCAGATTCCGGCCTTGTCCGGCAGGGGGACATTGGGGGCTTCGATTGATCCGGCCTATTTCGATCAGTTCTCCGCAGAGATCCGGGGGGAGATGTCCCTGGGGGACTACTTCCGAACCGCCTGTCCGGACCTTAGCGACCGGCAGGTCCGGCAGATCCTGGCCTCCTACCTCTTCGTCGGAGCCGATCTTGCGAAGCCCGTAGACCGCCTCTCCGGAGGAGAGAGGGCCCGGCTGGTCCTGGCCACCCTTCTGACGGCAGGCCCCAATCTCCTCCTTCTGGATGAGCCGACCAATAACATGGATATACCTGCCATGGAGTCTCTGGAGCGAATCCTCCGTTCCTACGAGGGGACCCTTCTGGTCGCCTCTCATGACCGGTATTTCCTGCAGCAGGTGACGGACTCCCTCCTTGTCTTCAGGGAAGCAATCCAATACTATCCCTTCGACTATGATCACTACAGACAGCACCGGGACCTCTCGGACCGGGGGATGGATCCGGCCGCGATCCGCGCGGACAGGGAGCAGAAGATGATCGAGGACCTGAGAGCGGTTCCGAAGAAGGCATATCTGCCCCGTGCGGCCTCCTCCCACAGTGTGGAGAGGGACTGGGACTACGCCCGGGCCAGGGAGGCAATCCGTGCGGCAGAGGACCGGCTGTCTAAGCTTACAGAGGGCGAGGCCGGGTCCGATATGCGGGAGATCCCAAGTCTGGAGGATTATATGTCCGGGGCCTGGGAGGGGGAGGACGACGCAAAAGCGGTGGAAGATGCGGAAGAGGAATTGACCAAAGGGCTTACAGACTGGTATGATCTATGGTTACAGGACCATCCCGATGCGAAAGGGTGATTGGTCCCGGCATCTGCCCCCTGCGGAGCGGATGCGATCCGATATTTTGGAGATGTACCCAAGTGGCTGAAGGGTCCGGATTCGAAATCCGGTAGGTCGGCTCTGCCGGCGCGGGGGTTCAAATCCCTCCATCTCCGTTTTGAGATATTCGCGCAGGTCAGACAGTATCTGCCGAATATCTATGTTAGAATGAGAAGCAGGCATTCAAAAAGATCAAGAGGGAGGTATCAGATGAAGCTCGTAGCAACAGACAAGGCACCCGCGGCAGTCGGCCCCTATTCGCAGGCGTATGTAGCCAATGGATTCGTGTTCGCCTCCGGCCAGATCGGGATTGTTCCGGAGCTGGGCAAGGTCATCGAGGGGGGAATCACGGAGCAGACAGAGCAGGTCTGCAAGAATGTGGGACAGGTCCTGGCAGCTGCGGGGAGCAGCTATGACAAGGTCATCAAGACCACCTGTTTCCTGGCAGATATCGCTGATTTCGCTGCATTTAATGAAGTATACAGCAGGTATTTTACCTCTAAGCCGGCCAGAAGCTGTGTCGCAGTCAAGGACCTTCCCCTCGGTGTGATCTGTGAGATTGAGGTGATCGCGGAGGCCTGAGCCGGGTCCTCCCTTCGGCCGGTCGGGAGCATCGGTTCATTCCGGGCGGGCCCTGTGAGCCGGCATATATCACCCAAAAGAAGTAAGAGAGGGGCTGTGAAGTTGAGGAGAATTTCACAGCCCCTTTTCCAGTGAAGGAGTCAAATAATGAACAAGTCTCTCGTATCCACAAGAACCCTGGTTATGACCGCAGTCAGTATTGCCTTCTGCCTGCTTCTGCCCCTATTAGTCCGTTTTATTCCAAACGGCGGCGTCATGCTAAGCCCCATGCACATCCCGGTTCTGATCGCCGGACTGACCTTCGGCTGGCCCGCCGGTCTTATTACCGGAATCGTCGGGCCCCTGCTCTCGTCCGCAGTCACCGGCATGCCGCCGGCGCCCGTTCTGCCCGGAATGATGGTGGAACTGGCCATCTACGGCTTTGTGACCGGCTTCATGATCAACGGACACTTTAAGAATCAGCGAAACTACAGAAATCTCTATATCAGCATGATTACAGCTATGTTGGTCGGCCGTGTGGCCGCGGGCCTGGTTCATGGACTCCTCTTCTCAGCGGGCGCGGGCTACAGCCTGAAGATATGGGTGACTTCCTATTTCATCAAGACCCTTCCGGCAATCGTGATTCAGATCCTCATCATCCCAAGTATTGTCATTGCCCTGACCAGGGCCGGTCTGGCTGTGGGAGACGAGACTTGAGCGGAGATTTCGCGCAGCTTCTGAGCCGAATTGCAGAGGAGGCGGAGAAGAAGACCGGGGGGGCGCTTGTCGTCGCTATTGACGGGAGGGCGGCGGCCGGGAAATCAAGCCTGGCTGCCTCTTTGGGTACCCGCCTGGGCCTGGATCCCATTCACATGGATGATTTCTTCCTGCCGGAGGATCTTCGCACAGAGGACCGCCTGCGTGAGCCGGGGGGCAATGTCCACTATGAGCGTTTCGCGGCGGAAGTGCTTCCCCTCCTGCCCACGGAAGATGCCTTCTCCTACAGGCGTTTCGACTGCAGGAGGATGGACTACGGGCTTCCGATTTTCGTGAGGGCCGGACGGATCCGTCTGGTGGAGGGGGCATACAGCCTTCACCCCTATTACGGCGATTACGCTGATCTGAAGATCTTCTATGACATCGATCCGGTCCTGCAGGCAAAGAGGATCAGAAAAAGAAACGGCCCGGAGGGGCTGGAGCGCTTCAAGACGCGGTGGATTCCCATGGAGGAGAATTACCTTGCGAACTGCCGGACGCATCCGCATGCGGATCTGGTGCTCTACGCCCGGGATTGTCCCGCATGGACAGGGGAGTATCGGGATGAGATGCGGCTGGTTCCGTGATGAGCGAATGAGGCGCACAGGCTGACCGGGCGTGAAATGAGGGGAGAGATAGGCCTATGGAGAGCCGGGAAGTTGAAATTCTTGAGACCAAGGAGCGGGTGATTGCCGATAACGACGCTGTGGCGGCACAGGTTCGGAGGGATCTGGCGGCCAAGGGGGTCTTCCTCGTGAACCTGATGGCTTCTCCGGGAGCGGGCAAGACCAGCCTTCTCCTGCGGACCATTGAGGCCTTGAAGGATCGCTACCGGATCGGCGTCATGGAGGCGGATGTGGACTCGGATGTAGACGCCAGGGCCGTGGCCGGGACCGGGGTCCGGGTAATCCAACTCCACACCGGCGGCTCCTGCCACATGGACGCGGATATGACAAGACGGGGGCTTGCCGGGCTTGCTGTTTCAGACCTGGACCTGGTATTTCTGGAGAACATCGGCAACCTGGTCTGTCCCGCCGAATTTGACGTGGGAGCCGGGGCCGAGGTCATGATCCTGTCGGTGCCGGAGGGGGATGATAAGCCCCTTAAGTATCCCCTTATGTTCTCAGTCAGCGACTGCCTTCTGATCAACAAGATGGATGTCAGACCTGCCTTTGATTTCGACCTCACAAGCTGCTGTGTGCGGGTGACGGACTTGAATCCCGAGATCTCCATCTATCCGCTCTCCGCCAAGACAGGAGAGGGATTCGAGGACTGGATTCACTGGCTGACCGAGCGGGTGGAAGACTTCCGGAGTAAGCGGGGGGAGGAAGAGGACAGATGAGAACCATTGAGCTGCACAAGTCCGTGACGGAGTCCAATGACCGGGATGCCCGTCTTCTCAGGGAGGAGATGCGGGCCTCCGGCCGTCTTCTGATCAATCTCATGTCCTCTCCCGGGGCCGGCAAGACCAGCCTCCTGTCCCGGACCTTACTGGACATGAAGGATATCCGAATCGGCGTCCTGGAGGCGGATATCGCCTCAGATATTGATGCCCGGCGCATTGAGGCGCTGGGAGCCGGAAGTATTCAGGCCCACACGGACGGCATGTGCCATATGGATGCCGGCATGACGAGAAAGAGCTTGGAGGCCCTTGACAGGGAGGGGGGAGAGGAGGACCTGATCTTCCTCGAGAATGTTGGGAACCTGATCTGCCCGGCCGAATTTGACACGGGTGCCGGCCTTAATGTCATGATTCTCTCGGTGCCGGAGGGGGATGACAAGCCCCTCAAGTACCCTCTTATGTTCTCCAAGGTGCAGGCTCTTGTCATTACGAAGATGGATACCCTGTCCTACTTTGATTTCGATATGGACGCCTGTGCCGACCGGGTCAGGAAGCTGAATCCCAAGGTCCGCATCTTTCCCGTCTCCGCCAAGACCGGGGAGGGGATGAAGGCCTGGGAGGACTGGCTCTATGACCGGGTTAGGGCCTGGAGAAGCGCATCAGAGGACCTGACCGGATTCGGGAGGTGAAGCATGAAGGCACGTGAAGAGTATGAGCGCTGGCTTGACAAACTGCCCGGCAGTGACCCTCTGCGCCGGGAACTGGAGCAGATCCGGGGCCGGGAAGAGGCGATTGAGGACCGCTTCTATCAGACCATCTCTTTCGGAACGGCCGGCCTGCGGGGGATCTGCGGAGCCGGAACCAATCGGATGAATGTTCTCACGGTGGGCCGGGCGACCCGGGGTATTGCGGACTACATCCTGTCCTATGACCGCCGACATCCGGAGGAAGAGCTATGCCGGCGGGGGCTTGTGATCGCCTACGACTGCCGCTATCACTCCGGGGAGTTTGCCGACCTGGCTGCTCAGATCCTCGCCTCAAACGGGATACGGGTCTACATTTTTCCCTCCCTTCGCCCCACGCCGGAGTTATCTTTTGCGATCCGCAGGCTGGCCTGCGCGGCCGGAATTAACCTGACGGCCAGCCATAACCCCAAGGAATACAACGGCTATAAGGTCTACTGGATGGATGGGGCGCAGATCTCAGGGGAGATCTCCGAGGGAATGGAGCGGATGATCGAGAGCCACGACTTCTTTGAGGACTTCCGGAAACCGGCGGATGCGGGGAGAGAACCGCAGGAAGTCGTCATCTTAGATGACAGGATCGACCGGGAGTACCTGGCCTATGTGACTTCCCTCTATTGTAAGAATCAGGATGCGCTGAAGCTGGACCTGCCCATGGTCTACACCCCTCTCAACGGGGCCGGCCGGATTCCGGTTGAGATCCTGGCGAGAGAGCGGGGCTATACGAATTTCCACCTGGTGGCGGAGCAGGCGGATCCGGACCCGGAGTTTACCACGGTGGGCTATCCCAATCCGGAGGATCCCAAGGCCTTCTTCTATGCGGAGAAACTGGGGAAGGAACTGGGGGCGGCCGTCCTGATCGCGACGGATCCCGACGCAGACCGGATGGCCATAGAGATTCCGGACGGTCAGGGCGGGTATCGCTTCCTGAACGGGAACCAGACCGGAGCGCTTCTGATCCACTATCTGGCTTCTTGCAGATTGACGCAGGAGGGGACGAGGGGGGAGGCCGGAGCCAAGCGGCCTTACGCCATGATCAAGTCCATTGTCACCTCCGACTTCGGGGCCGCCATCTGCCGGGCCTACGGAATCCGGGTCTACGAGTCACTGACCGGATTTAAGAATATCTGTGGGCGGATCCCGGAGCTTGAGAGGAAGGGGATCTCCTACTTCTTCGGCTATGAGGAGAGCATCGGCTGTGCTCCCGGTGATCTGGTCCGGGACAAGGACGGGGTAGCAGCGGCCATGCTGCTAGCGGAGATGGCGGCCTACTACGCCGATCAAGGCAGGAGCTTGGGGCAGGTGCTGGAGAACCTCTATCAGACTTACGGCTACTTCACAGACCATCCGGTCTCCATAGTCTTAAAGGGGCAGGAGGGCGCCGCCAGGATCAGGCGGATGATGGCGTATTTTCGCGAGAGGCGGTTTGAGGGCTTCGGCAGTCTGACCTTGGCCCAAGTCATAGATTACCGGGAGGGATATGGAGATATTCCACCTGCCGATGTCTTAAAATATGTCATGGAGGACGGGTCCTGGTTCGCTCTCAGGCCCTCCGGGACAGAGCCTAAGCTCAAGTTCTATTTCTACACAAGAGATGCAAGCCGGGCGATTGCCGGGGCCAAGGTCTGTGACCTGTCCCGGGCGGTCCTGGACCTGGCGGAGTCGGTCAAGTAATTCATGCAAACAAGGAGGATAAGTGTATGCTCAGCGATTATGACAACGCCAGGCAGATCGGGAAACACCGTGTCAAGGAGGCCATGGCTACAGGCCAATATCCCTATCTGACGGCCCTGGAGGACTTGGTGCCGGGCGCTCTGCAGGGAGGGGTGCGCAACCTGGGACTGGTCGAGATCCCCATCCGGAAGGTGGTTGGAACCATGACCAAGGGACGGCAGAATTCCTTCGCCTCCAACTTCATGCCCATTTTAAATGCGGATACGGAGTTCGCGGATAAATGGTCTACCCTCTATGACTCGCAGAAGGAAGAGGGGATTCGAGAGCCGATCCTGGTCTATGAGTACATGCGGCGCTTCTATGTCCAGGAGGGCAATAAGAGGGTCTCTGTCAGCATCTATGCCGGGGTCAAGGATATCCTGGCCAATGTGACCCGTATTATGCCGGTCGGGAAGCCCAGGGATGAGGAGGAGGCCGCAGAGTGGCGCCTCTACCGGGAGTTCATGGAATTCTATGAAGTCTGTCCCCTCTACTGCATCGAATTCTCTCATGAGGGGAGTTACGCTAAGCTGGCAGAGGCCTGCGGGCAGGACTTAGAGCACGGCTGGCCTGAGGAGGCTGTCAAGAGCCTAAAGAGCGCCTACTATATGTTTGAGCGCATTTTCAAGGAGCGGGGCGGCGACGAGCTCGACATGACCGCAGCGGATGCCATGCTGATCTATCTGTCGATCTACCCCATAGAGACTCTGGCAAGTGAGGGGAAAGCATACCTGGAGACACAGATCGATCGGATCTGGAATGAGATCAGTCTGGCTGGGGGTCAGGGCGATGTATCCCTGGTTGAGACCGCGAAGACAGAAGAGGAGGAGAAGGGAAGCAGGAAGATCCTCTCCTTCCTCCAGAGGGGAGATGCCTATACGGCCAAGAAACCTCTCAAGGTGGCCTTCCTCTACGAGAAGCCCAAGGAGGAATCTTCCTGGTCCTACGCTCATGAACTGGGTAGGCTCTCCCTGGAGTCCAGCTTCGAGGGGGCGGTCATGACCATGGCCTTCGATGACTGCAAGGATGAGCAGAAGATGGAAGACGCAATCGCCGAGGCGGTCGCGGAGGGCTGTCAGATGGTCTTTACAAGTTCCCTCGCCATGATGCCTGTCACCCAGCGGTCGGCCATATACTACCCGGATGTTCGGTTTCTGAACTGCTCGGTCAACCTGATTTCAAGCAAGGTCACGACCTACTACATCAGGTCCTATGACGCTAAGTTCATTATGGGAGCGCTGGCCGCCATGATCAGCGATAACCACAAGGTCGGTTATCGGGCCAACTACCCTATCTTCGGAGCGGTGGCAGATATCAACGCCTTCGCGATCGGGGCGGCTATGATCGATCCCAAGATCAAGGTCTACCTGGACTGGCTCGGATCCAAGAACTATGAATGGGAGGAGACGGTGGAGAGGGAGAATATCCGGGTGGTCTCGGACCTTGAGATGATTCGGCCCAAGCAGGCCTCCAGGGAGTACGGCCTCTATCGCAGGGATGAGGAGGGGATGATCCACAATCTCTGCGCGACCCTCAACAACTGGGGCAAATTCTATGAGAGGCTCTTGAGCCCGATCGTCAAGGGGGCAGAACCGCTCAAGGAGCGGCCGGACAACCGGTCCCTCAATTTCTACTGGGGAATGTCGACAGGAGTGGTGGAGATGATTTTCTCCAAGCACATCCCCTTCTATGCCAGGAAGACGGCCGGCCGCCTGGTTGATGCCATCATGTCAGGGCAGATCAATCCCTTTGACGGGGAGATCCACTCCCAGGAGGGGATGATCAAGGGGCCGAAGGCCCCGCGTTTCTCCAGTCGGGAGATCATCCGTATGGACTGGCTCAATGACAATGTGATCGGAAGCATTCCCAGTCTGGAGGAGCTGACGGATGAGGCCAGGGAGCTTGTTGCCGTCAGCGGCATTGACACGGTGACGGAAAAGAGGACGCGCGATGAAGATTATGGCCATTGCCGATGAGGAGAAGAGAGCCTTCTGGGATTACTTCGACAAGAGCCGATTTGCCGATGTAGATCTGATCATCTCCTGCGGAGATCTGAAGGCCTCCTATCTGGATTTTCTGGTGAGCATGACCAATAAACCCCTGCTCTATGTACACGGCAACCACGATCAGGATTACAGGAGAAAACCGCCTCAGGGCTGTATCTGCATTGAAGACAGGGTCTATGATTTTCACGGCCTGCGGATTCTGGGTCTGGGGGGATCCTATCGATATAACCGGGGAATCTATCAGTATTCGGAGGAGGAGATGAGCCGGAGAGTGCGAAGGATCAATAATTCGATCGCGCTGCGAGGTGGAATTGACATGCTGGTGACCCATGCCCCGGCCAAGGGATACGGGGATATGAAGGACCTGCCCCACTGGGGCTTTGCGTGCTTTAATCAGCTGATTCGCAAGTGGAAGCCCAAGTATATGCTCCACGGCCATGTCCATCTGAGTTATGGGGGAGACCGCTTCCACGTGCACGAGGTCGGGACCAGAATCATTAACGCCTATGAGTGTTATGAGCTGGAAGTGGGGGATGAGGATCACCCGCCGGAGGGCAAGACGGGGTCTGCCCTCTACGATCTCTATGTCTCTATGAGCCGGAAGAGAAACAAGTGATATCGCGGGATTAAAAATTGTCAGATCAGCGCTGTTCTTTGCGTCTGGCAGTGTTATACTCATTTTGATATATACATTTGATCTCATGACGCTGCCATGCCCGAAAAAGGGGCGCGTGATGAATCGTGGGGACGGGATGTTGAGAAATCGGCATCTGCTGACAGGAAAGGAGAGTGAGCTCATGAGCGATGACGGTCATGTCCGAAGTTGCAATGCAGACATAGCAGCGGGCAGCATACGAGACTGGCGCCGAATGCGAAAGCAGACACACTCTCCTCTGGAGCACTGAAGGGAGTTTTCTTCTCGCGTATTCCGGCCGCTCTTGCCCGAGAAAGGAGCCTGGAATGGAGAAGAAGCAGTTGGATCTCACACAGGAGGAGCTGGTTCGCGCCCAGCTGGAAGAAGAGTCTTCCGCCAGGGAAGAGAAGGTCTTCCCGGAGGATATGGAGCCTCAGAATCGCCCGGAGAATACGTCTGAGCCTGGCGAGGACGAGGATATCGAGAAACCCAATTACAAGGAAGAAATTGCCGCAATCATCCGCGGGAATATTTCTCCCAAGGTGATGGAAGAGCGGATCATGGACTACCACAGCTCGGATATCGCGGATTCCCTCGATATGATGAATGAGACCGAGCGAAAGCGTCTTTACCGGATCCTGGATATTGAGGATCTGTCGGATATCTTCGAGTATGTGGATGAGGACCGGGCCGCCAAATATCTGATGGAGATGGATATCCGAAAGCAGATATCCATGATCTCCAATATGGATACCGACAAGGCGGTTGATCTTCTGCGTCTGCTCTCTCAGGAGAGGCGGGAGATTCTGGTCGGCCTTATGGATAAGGATTTGCGCCGGGAAATGGCCATGGTCGCCTCCTTCAGCGAGGAGCAGATCGGAAGTCGCATGACCACCAACTTCATCGAGATCAAGAGGAATCTCGATGTGCGCGGGGCCATGAGAAGCCTGATTGAGCAGGCGGCGGAGAATGACAATATCTCCACAATCTATGTGGTGGATGAGAATGATGTCTTCTATGGAGCCATCAACTTAAAGGACCTGATCATCGCCCGGCAGACAGACCGGCTGGAAGATTTGATTATTACCTCTTACCCCTATGTCTACGCCAAGGAGTCCATCGACAACTGTATTGAGTGGATCAAAGACTACTCCGAGGACTCCATTCCGGCCCTGGATGAAGAGAATCGTGTCCTTGGGGTCATCACCTCTCAGGATCTGGTCAAGGTGATCGATGAGGAGTTAGGAGAAGACTACGCCAAGCTGGCCGGTTTGACAGCAGAGGAGGATCTGTCAGAGACAGTGCCCACATCCATCAAAAAGCGCATGCCCTGGCTGATTATCCTGCTCTTCCTGGGACTGTTGGTATCTACGGTTGTAGGCATGTTTGAGAAGGTTGTGGCGGAAGTCACCGTTGCCATGCTCTTTCAGTCACTGATCCTGGACATGGCCGGAAACGTCGGAACCCAGTCTCTGGCGGTGACCATCCGTGTGCTTATGGACGAGAATCTGACCCTGGGTCAGAAGATGCGCCTGATCTGGAAGGAGTTCCGGGTCGGCTCGGGCAATGGAATTCTTCTGGCCTCCTTTTCGATTCCGGCCATCGGTCTCTATCTCCACTTCGCCAAGGCGGAGCCATGGCTCTATGCCTTTGCCATCTCCGGCTGCGTCGGTGCGGCCCTTCTGATTGCCATGGCGATTTCCAGCCTGGTGGGAACGATTATTCCCATTGTCTTCAAGAAGGCCCATATCGACCCGGCGGCAGCCTCCGGTCCCCTGATCACCACGGTCAACGACCTGGTTGCCGTTGTGACTTACTACAGTCTGGCCTGGGTCTTCCTGATTCAGATGCTGCACTACTAGGGATATAAGATAAAAGGTCAGGCCATGTCTCTGTTTTTAGTGTTCCAGCCGCGCAAGAGAGCATGCAAACCGACCTCGAACTGTGAGGAAAAATCCCAGCTGCCGGTCATCACCTGACCGACCAGACCCTCAAGGGCCTGTCTGTCTGCAAGAGACATCGAGGGCAGGGACTATGTGCTGAAGGCCGGCGATCAGTTTAAGTTCGATAAGGGCGGCAAGCACTTGCTCTCCACCGGCGACAGTCGCTTTGTCATGGCCCTGGTTATTGAAAAGGAGTAAGCGAGCTCTTTGCAGTGTGATGTAAGTGCCGCAAGTATGATTTCGGCACTGTAAGAACAGATTGTGAAGGTAATTCACTCTGTTGGGAAATTTATAGGTTTGCGATGAGAGGCTGTGCCAGGGCATGGTCTCTTTTTGTGTGGCACTCCCGGTGACATGCGACTTTTGAAAGCTGCCGTAAGAGACGTGTACAAGGAAATAGGATATGGCATAATTAATGTATCCGGTTATCTGTCGGTTATAACTGGAATGGGGACTTCACGGGATGGATCCGAGTCAGGTTGGCGGGTAAGTCTTTTCGTGACATAACAAGGAGAAAATGATGGAAGAATTTTACAATATTTATGGGGCGCTCAGGGAGCGTGTGGCAAAGAAGGAGACCCTTGTCGGAGACGGAACATATCCGGCGGCGATCCTGGAAGAGGAGCCGGCACAGAATTGGCTTGCGCATGTCAAGAAGGGTAGCGTCCTTGGCTACTGTTCTTTTGAATTTACAGACCAGGATCTGCTTTATCTGGAACTGTCAGGTAAGTACGCAGGAGATATTCTGGTTACAGCGGATGAAAGCGGGAAGAAGGTTTTGGGAGAGATTGATCTTGAGGTCAGGAACTCGGACTGGCAGAATTATCTGATCCCGATTGCGGTTCAGCCGGGGAAGTCAGCTCTTTATCTTCACTTTCATGGGGATGGTGAACTTAAGTTTAAAAGTTTTGGATTCTTCTCTATGTAATTTCGCTGCACACGGCAGGATTTTTAGAGCGATATACACGACGGGAAAGGCTGCGAGTTGAAAGGCAACGGTTATCTCACAGGTATTTCACGCTGAAAGATAAGCTTTCTGTGCGGACAGATCAGAAGCCTTGACTCCTGCGAAGAATTCGATGCTCTTTGCGGGCCAGAGCGGCCTGATAGCGAGCCCGTTCGGCCTCGGTCTTAATTTCAAGCCCGTAGGGGATGGGAACAGGTTTTCCCTTCTCGTCAATAGAGACATAGGTGAGGAAGGCCCGGTTGATCATGTGGCGGAAGCCCTGCTGGTCCTCAACATAGGAGTCCACTTCGACTTCCATGGAGGACCTGCCCACATAGGTTAATCTGGCGACGAGAACGACCAGGTCATTGAGATAGGCCCCTCTCTTGAATTCCAGATGGTCGATGGAGGCGGTTGTGATGATCCGCCCGGAGTGGCGCTGGGCTACTGTGGCAGAGGTTTCATCAATCCAGGAGAGGAGCTGGCCGCCATAGAGCCTGCCGGTGCCGTTGATATTTTCATGGCGCAGGACGTGCATGTTCTCCACCTGGGAGTAGGCCACGCTGCGCAGGGGTCTTGTCTCTTGCATGAATTGCCTCCTTGTTTATGACAATGGAATACTTGCAAAGTAGGTATTCCATCGCTTGACAGGGATATTATACCGCAAATGTAAAATGGCGGAAGATTTGTAAGAGGAGGACCTAGTCCGTTTACGGGCAGACTCGGAATTGCTGGCGCAATCTTTCATTATTCGGCTGTCGCCGGATAACTTACAACAATAAAAAACATCGCTTTCTCGAGCAAGCTCGGTCGATAGACAGCTTTTATCCACGGGTAGACTCAAGATTGCTTCGCAATCTTTCATTATCCGGCTGTCGCCGGATAACTTACAACAATAAAAAAACACCGCCTCCCGAGCAAGCTCGGGAGGCGGTGTTTTTTTATTGTTGTGTCTACCCTGCTCGTAGCTGCGCTTACATCTTTACGATGCCGAAGGCATTCAGGATAGAGGACACCAGAATAATGAGGATGAAGAGGGGGGCAGCGTACTTGATTACGAAATTGTAGAGCTTCCTTCTCTTGAACTTGCCGGAGACCATGACCTCCTCGGCGATCCGGTCCACGCCGATTTTGTAGACGACCAGGATGCAGATAGCGAAGGCGGCGATGGGCATCATGATGGAGTTGGACAGGAAGTCGAAGAAGTCCAGGAAGTCCATGCCGATGATCTTGATGCTGCCGAGAACACCGAAGCCCAGAGAGGAGAGGGAGCCGAGGACCAGCATGATGATCGAGACGAGGAGGGTCGACTTGCGCCTGCTCCAGCCAAGCTCATCCTGGAAGGTGGAGGCGGCCGACTCTGCCAGGGCAATGGAAGAGGTGATGGCAGCCAGAAGGACCAGGAGGAAGAAGACAATACCGCCGAACTGGCCCAGGCCCATGGAATCAAAGACCTTGGGGATCATGATAAACATAAGGGAGGGACCCGCCTTGAGGTTTGCCGCGGCATCTGCGCCGGAGAAGGCGAAGACCGCCGGAATAATCATAAGACCGGCCAGAATAGCGATGGCTGTGTCAAAAATCTCAACATTGGAGGTAGAGCCCTCGATGGAGACTTCTTTCTTCATGTAGGAGCCGAAGGTAATCAGGATTCCCATGGCGATGGAGAGCGAGTAGAACATCTGCCCCATGGCAGTCACAATGGTCATCCAGGAGAAGTGGGAGAAGTCCGGAATCAGGAAATACTTGACCCCCTCCATGGCTCCCGGCCGGGTGACGGAGTAGATGGATACAACAACGGCCAGCAGGACCAGAAGAGGCATCATGAGGCGGGATACGCGCTCAATCCCATTCTCTACCCCGGCGAAGATGATTCCCACTGTGACCAGGGAGAAGAGAACGAACCAGAATTCTGTAGAGACTGAGTTAGAGATAAAGGCGGAGAAAAAGTTATCGTCCGCGACGCGGTGTACCCCGCCTGTGATGTACTCCCAGAGGTATTTGAAGACCCAGCCCCCGATGACAGAGTAATAGGGGACAATGATCATGGGGATGATGGCGTTGAGCCAGCCGCCGAAGCGGAAGAAGCCCTCTCCCTTGCCCTTTCCCAGAATCTTGAAGGCACCGACCGGGGACTTCTGAGTCATGCGGCCGATGGCTGACTCGGAGACAATCATTGCGTATCCGAAGGTGGCCACCAGGATCAGATAAATCAGGAGGAAGATCCCTCCCCCGTACTTGGCCGCCAAATAGGGAAATCGCCAGATATTTCCAAGGCCGACGGCGGATCCGGCGGCAGCCAGAACAAATCCCAGTTTTCCGGAAAAATTGGAGCGCTGTTCTTCCATTCTCATAACCTCTTCTCTCGTTACTTACTGTTCTTGCGGCAGGGCCTCAGCGGATCAGTTAAAGGCTACTGAGCCAAGTCCCCATTAGCAATTAGCACATATCATAGCACTTTGCCGATGCAAAGGAAAGGCGGGGGTAGACCGAAGCCACCGCCGTCCGAAGAGGCAGGTATCTGCGAGGATCAGGGATCAAAAAGAGAGCCGGTCGGAAAATTCTCCTCCTCCTCTCCTTGAAGATGATGGGAGATCCCGGCCGGCTCTTATGATTGATGCCCGCGTGTATGGGGAATCCAAAAGAATCGGAGCACCGACAAGTAGGTCCGAGAGACTTACTTCATCAGGGGTTTGATGGCGGACGCAAGAAGTTCCTTCTTAGCCTGGGCTTCCGCCAGATCCTTTCCCTTGGTCGTGAAGTAGTTCTTGATCTTGGGCTCTGTGCCTGAGGGACGGATGACAACAGTGGAGCCGTCTTCCAATTCATAGATGAGCACATTGGCCCTGGGCAAGCCGGTCTGATCGCTCTTCTCATAGTCGCGGACAGCGGTCACAGCGATGCCGGCAAAGTCCTTGGGAGGATTGGCACGGAAAGAGGTCATGATTCCCGCCATAGTATCCATACCGGACAGGCCGGGGAACTCATAGGAATCCACCAGGTTCAGGTAGCGGCCGTAGGTCGCATAGATCTCTTCCAGACGTTCCTTGATGGAGGATCCGATGCTGCGATAGTAAGCGGCCATCTCGCAGATGAGCATGGAGGCGATGACGGCGTCCTTGTCGCGGACATAGGGGCCGGCCAGATAGCCGTAGCTCTCCTCAAAACCGAAGATGAAGCGGTCGACCTGTCCCTTGGCCTCAAGACCGGCAATCTGATCTCCGATCCACTTGAAGCCGGTCAGGACATTGCGCATCTCAACGCCATAGTGGGAGGCGATGGCATCTGCCAGGGGACTGGAGACAATGGACTTGACAGCGACCGGATTCTCGGGCATGGTTCCCTTCTCTATACGGCCGGCGCAGATATAATCGAGCAGGAGAGCGCCCATCTCATTGCCGCTGACCAGTTCATAGGAGCCGTCGGGACAGCGCATGGCAATGCCAACGCGGTCGGCGTCCGGATCCGTAGCAAGCATCAGGTCTGCCTGTTCCTTCTCAGCGAGGGCAAGGCCGTAGGCGAGCGCCTCGCGGATCTCGGGATTGGGATAGGGAGCCGTGGTGAAATAGCCGTTGGGATACTGCTGTTCGGGGACAACCGTGATGTCCTCAATCCCGATGTCGGACAAGACCCGGGTCACAGGAACCAGGCCGGTTCCGTTTAAGGGAGAGTAGACGAGCTTTAGACCGTTCGACTTGCAGAGACCCGGGCGGACCTGCCGATCCTCAATCGCCTCATAGAAGGCCTTCTTGCAGGAATCATCGACAAAGCGAATCTTGCCGGAGGCAACTCCGGCCGCGAAGGAATCACAGCGAATCCCGGTCAGGATATCGGTCTTTTGGATCTCTTCATAGACAATCGCGGCGGCGTCGTCGGTCATCTGACAGCCGTCCGGCCCGTATGCCTTATAGCCGTTGTACTTGGCGGGATTGTGCGAGGCCGTGATCATAATTCCGGCGTTGCAGCCATAGTAACGGGTCGCGAAGGACAAGGCCGGCACAGGCATGAGGGCGTCGTAGATAAAGACCTTGATGTCATTGGCTGCCAGAACGGAAGCGGCCCGCCTGGCGAAGACATCGGACTTGATCCGGCTGTCGTAGGAGATGGCCACGGACTGGTTGCCAGCCTGGGTCTTCACCCAGTTGGCCAGTCCCTGGGTCGCCTGCCCGACAACCTGGATGTTCATGCGGTTGGTGCCTGCGCCGATCACCCCGCGCAGACCGGCTGTTCCGAATTTCAATGAGACGGCAAAGCGATCTTTGATTTCATCCTCTTTGCCTTGAATGGACAGAAGCTCTCTCCTGAGATCAAGATCTTCCAAGTCCGCAGTGAGCCAACGCTGATATTCTTCCTGATACATATAGACCTTCTTTCTGTCCGTGCCAGACCGCACTGAAAACTAAATTCAGTATAGAAAAGAAAAAGGGCAAAGTCAAAGCAAGTGCGGGATTGAAGCGGATCCGGCCCACCTCCGCCCAAGAGATATATGGGAATAGGCCTTGACCTTATGGGGCCGGTCCGCTATCCTTGGAGGAGTGTTCGCCCAAGAGAAAGAAATGTCCGCAGCAGAAGAACAGTTCCCGCCGATTCATCTGCTCTGCGTGTGACGAGAAGAGGAGTCTTATCCTATGTGGCATGTGATCAATCAGAATTTACAAGCACTTGACGACCTGATCTGGGGAATCCCCCTGATGGTCCTGATCCTGTCCGGCGGCCTGTGGCTGACCGTCCGCCTGGGTCTTCTCCAGCTGCGCCGCCTGCCCCTCGCACTCAAGTGGATGATTCGGAATGAGGAAGGAGGAAAGGGAGAGGTCTCTTCCTTCGCGGCCCTCTGCACGGCCCTGTCCGCGACAATCGGGACGGGTAATATCGTGGGTGTCGCGACAGCCATCGGCACCGGAGGCCCTGGGGCCCTCTTCTGGATGGAGCTGGCGGCTTTCCTTGGGATGGCGACCAAGTACGCCGAGGGACTTCTGGCGATCAAATACCGGACCGTTGATGAGAGCGGCCATGCCCTGGGAGGCCCCTTCTACTATATTGAAAACGGGATGGGACACGGCTGGTCCTGGCTGGCCAAGGCCTTCGCTTTCTTCGGCGTCTGCGTCGGTCTCTTCGGAATCGGTACTTTCTCTCAGGTCAACGGAATTGCCAGTGCCGTCCACAATTTCTTTGATCCCGATAATGCCAATACCGTACATATCGGAATCCTCGGTCTGGGCGATTACTCCTGGGCAGTGGTGATTGCCTCTTTGTTCCTGGCTTTCTTTGTGGCCCTGGTCCTGATCGGCGGCTTAAAGAGAATTTCCGCGGTCGCCCAGATTATTGTTCCCTTCATGGCCCTGATTTATGTCAGCTTCGCTCTGATTCTTCTGATCTGTAATGTCCATGAGCTGCCCAAAGCCATCCGGATCATTGTGGAAGGCGCTTTCAACCCGTCTGCTGTGACCGGCGGTCTCGTCGGCTCCATGCTGGTGGCTATGCAGAAGGGAATCGCCCGGGGCATCTTCTCCAACGAGGCGGGGCTTGGATCCGCGCCCATTGCGGCAGCTGCCGCGCAGACCCATGAGCCTGTCCGCCAGGGCCTGGTCACCATGACGGGAACCTTCATCGACACCATTGTGGTCTGCACGATGACCGGACTCTCGATTGTCCTGACGGGAGCTTATCAGGTGGAGGGCCTGGAGGGCGTCCAGGTGACAACCTATGCCTTCACGCATGGCCTTCCCTTCGCCCCCATGGTCTCTTCTTTCATCCTCATGCTCTGCCTGGTCTTCTTTGCTTTTACCACAATTCTGGGCTGGGACTACTATGCGGAGCGCTGCCTGGAGTACTTATCGGGAAATTCCAGGAGGGTCATCCTGACCTATCGCTGGCTCTATATTCTCGCGGTCTTCATCGGCCCCTATATGACCGTATCCGCCGTCTGGACCATTGCCGATATCTTCAACGGACTAATGGCAATCCCCAATATGATCGCGATCTTCGCCCTGAGCGGGGTGGTCGTCAAAGAGACCGGGGATTTCTTCCGGTCCGGGAAGCATCTTGGCAGGGGCAAGAGCAATTTCCGCTAGACCGAAAAGGGCATGGGAATACGGCGGAGGATGCTTTCAAGTCAAGCCTGGAGCCGGTGATAAGACATGACAGATACCGTCCTCTTTCTGCAGGACGGTATTATTTTTGATATAATACCTGCACGCAAGAAGAAAGAAGAATGAAAGATTCCTTCCGCAAGAGGAGGGGATAGGGAGACGATAGATATGGAAGCAGAGAAGCTTACGCTCAAGGAGGGGCTTTCGGCCCAGGAGAGCATATACGGGGCCTATGAAGAGACCCTGCGCCTGGTGATGGAGGATATTTTCCGGCGGATCCGGAGCTCTCAGAAGGAGTATGAGAAGACGCACGGGGGCAAGATCGCCGAGCACCTGGACGGCCGGATCAAGGAGGAAGGGAGCATGCGGGACAAGCTGGCCGCGCGGGGCCTGCCGATCAATGCGCATTCCGCCCTGCGGGAAGTGACGGATGCGGTCGGGATACGGATCGTGTGCGGTTTCCGGGATGACATCTACGCCAACCTGGACTGCATCCGGTCCTGGGATCAGGCGAAGATTGTTCAGGAGAAGGACTATGTCCGTCATGCCAAGGGGAACGGCTATCGCAGCTACCATGTCATTCTGGATGTGGAGGAGCCCTATATGGATGTGGATGGGAACTGTCCCGGGCACTTCTATGTGGAGATCCAGCTTCGAACGATCGCCATGGACTCCTGGGCGGCCTTAGAGCATGAGATCAGCTATAAGCAGGGGGTGTCCGGCAACGCCAGGTTGATCGAGACCGAGCTCAAGCGCTGCGCCGATGAGCTGGCCTCCTGTGATGTCACGATGCAGACCATCCGGGACCTGATCCGTCACGAGAATGCCAAGAGCGAGGAGGAAAGCCATGAAAATACTGGTTGCCGAAGATGAGCAGGAGATGCGCCGTGTCCTGGTGACAGCCCTTCAGATGAACCGCTATGAGGTGGTCGATGTGGCCGATGGACAGGCGGCACTGCAAGCGGCCCGGGAGGGGACCTTTGACTGCCTGGTCTTCGATGTCATGATGCCGAAGATGACCGGTGTAGAGGCCCTGCAGGAGATCCGGGCAGGCGGAGACCGAACCCCCATCCTCCTCCTGACCGCCAAGGCGGAGGTCGAGGACCGGATCGAGGGTCTGGATGCCGGGGCTGATGATTACTTGACCAAGCCCTTCGCCCTGGGAGAACTCCTGGCAAGGATCCGGTCTCTTACGAGGCGGAGCGAGGATTTCGCCCCCAAGAATCTGACCATCGCCGATGTGACCTTGGATGTGGAGCAGCAGGAAATGCGGGCCCAGAATGCCATCCGCCTGGCCCCCAAGGAGGCCAAGCTGCTGGAGTACCTCATGCAGAATGTGGGCAAGGACATCTCCACAGAGCAGATCTTCGAGCGGATCTGGAAGGATGATCCGGAGGCTGACGTGGGCTTAGTCTGGGTCTATATCTCCTATCTCAGACAGAAATTCAACGCCATCACGGGCAAGGTCGCCATTGACGGTGACGAGGGAGGATCCTATCGGATTCGCGAGAGGGAATAGGGATGATCAAGAAGTTAAGGAGACGTTTCATCAGTTCGGCGACGGCGGCCGTCCTGCTGGTTATGACGGTTATTCTGCTCTTAACCAATGTGTCCAACTACTACCGCAATATTCATGAGGCGCACCTGGTCCTCAATTATCTGACCCAGTCGGGAGGAACCCTGCCGGATCTGGGCGAGAAGGGGAACCAGTCGGACAAGGCCTCCGTCGAGGTGATCACCTCGGACAGCGACCAGGAGAACAAGGGGTCTGTGATCCGCCGGGGCCTGAACATCATTGCAGACAATATTCTCCTCGTGCTCCAGAGGGACCACCATATCCAGATGAGCCGGGATAGTCTTCTGCAGACCCGGTTTTTCACGGTCTGGGCCGATGCCGACGGAAGGATTCTGCGGACCAATCTCAACTATATTGCGGAGGTCTCGGACGAGAATGCCCGCAAGTATGCGGCCAGGGTCTTAAAGAAAGGCTATGCCAGGGGAAATATTGAGTCCGGCCTTGCCACCTACGAGTATCAGACCAGCCGCTATGGGGACGGATCGACGATGACCGTCTTCTTAGATGCAAGCAATTATCATGAGTCGGTCCGGTCTGTCCTGATCTTGTCTATCATCGGGAGCGGAGGCTTAGTCTTCCTGATTATTGCTCTCTTGGTGGCGATCTCAAGGAGGGCGGTTGAGCCCATGATCCGCAACTATGAGGCTCAGAAGCAGTTCATCACCAATGCAGGTCATGAACTCAAGACGCCGATTGCGATTATCTCCGCCAACGCGGAATTGCTTGAGATGATGCAGGGGGAGAATGAGTGGACCAAGTCCATCCGCAAGCAGTCCGCCAGATTAAGCGACCTGGTCGCGGACTTGATTACCCTGACCCGTATGGGGGAGCAGGAGCGGATCAAGCTGCATGAGATCAATCTGTCTGCTGTGGTGACGGAGGCCGCGGAGTCGTTTCGCCCGGTCGTAGAGCAGCAGCATAAGGCTCTGGTCCTGAAAGTAGACCCGGCCATTCACGTCCAGGCGGAGGAGAAGTTGGCCAAGGAACTGGTCAATATCCTGGTGGACAATGCCTCCAAGTACTGTGATGATGAGGGCCGCATCGTGGTCAGCCTCCGAAAGAGAAGCCGGGTGGGAGGGGCGTATCTTATAGTCTCCAACACTTACGCCGAAGGGGCGGAGGTGGACTACAACCGGTTTTTCGACCGCTTCTACCGGGAGGACAGTTCTCACTCCTCCGAGAAGGAGGGTTACGGGATCGGCCTGTCCATGGCCCAGGGAATCGTCGTGGACCAGTTCCGCGGGTCGATTCGGGCGGACTACAGGGAAGGCAATATTCGCTTTATCGTGAAGCTGTGAGCGGACAAGCCGGAAGAGAGAAGAATCCATTAGGCTAAGGAAGAGAGGAATTCCTCCAGGTCCCTTCGACTGGCCCTGAGACTGCCCCGGCACATGGCGGCTGACCCGCCGCCGCGGGCAGAGAAATGTTCCTGCAGCAGCCGGTTCAGAACTCTAGCGTCCCCGTCCCTGATGGCAAGAATATAGGAGTAGCCATCAGTATCGGTCCCATTGAAGACGACACAATAGCCGGGATGGACTTCTGTCATCGCATTGACGGCATTGCGGAGGCGAATGGGGTCAATCCCGTTCTCAAAGAGGAAGACATGGGGAGAAGCGGGGTCAAGCCCCGCCAGGTCTGCTTGAAGGAGTCTGGCGGAGGACTCGTGCAGGGCGTCTTTCAGAGAGGAGAGCTCAGCCAGTTTCTTGGCCAGGGCCTCCGCTGTCTCTTCCTGCGGAGCGGACAGGAGACGGGAGGCCCGGTCCAGAACGGACTGCTTCCTGCGGAATTCCAGCAGAGCCCGCATCCCGCAGGCAATCAGGAGACGGGAGCCGCCCTTGTAGTTCTGAAGCTGAAGAACCTTGAGCAGACCGATCTCACCGGTCCTTTTGACATGGGGGGCGCAGCAGGCGCAGACATCGCAGTCGGGGATGCGGACGATCCGAACGGGGCCGCTGACCTCCTTCTTGCTCCGGTAGTTCAAGCGGTCCAGGACTTGGGGGGAGGGATAGGAGCAGTCAATGACCCGGTTGTCCCAGATCACCTGATTGGCCAGGGCCTCGATCCGGTCCGCATCTTCCTGTGTCAGCGGCCCGCTGTAGTCCATGCTGCAGGTCCGCTCGCTCAAGTGAAAGCCGACATTTTCGTAGCCGAAGCTAGAGTGAACCAGGCCGGAGAAGATGTGCTCCCCGCTGTGATTTTGCATGTGGTCATAGCGACGGTCCCAGTCGATGGTCCCCTGAACCCGGCTTCCGACGGGGAGAGGTCTGTCACAGTCGTGGTGGATGACCCGGTCCTTGATCCGGACGTCGAGGACCCTGACCGGGTCCGTTCCGGTGGAGGAAAGACACCCCAGGTCCGGTGTCTGCCCGCCCTCCTCGGGGAAGAAGAGAGTCCGGTCGAGGATGACGTCAAATCGACCCCGGCCGGGTCCGTCCTGCGCCCGGCAGGAGAGGACCCGGGCACAGAAGTCTCTGGCATAGGGGGACTTGTCGTATAATTTATCTGTTGCGGGGAAGGCGTTAGTCATGGTGTTTTCCTGTACCGGTGCCGGTAGACGGACCGGAAGCTCTGGTTCAGCCCGAAAGAGACCGGGCATGGGGAGGAACAGGCTTATTTTAAGAGATTTTTCTCGGGATTGCCATCGGTAAGATGAGAGGAGGGAGTCCAGATGTATTATGGGAACATTAAGGATTGGGATATCGCCGACGGACCGGGCGTGAGAGTCAGCCTCTTTGTCTCCGGATGCCGCAATCACTGCCCGGGCTGCTTTCAACCCGACACCTGGGACTTCTCCTATGGCAAGCCATATACCAAGGCGGAGGAGGACTTCATCGCAGACGCTATGGGAAAGGACTACATCCAGGGCTTTACCTGTCTGGGCGGTGAGCCCTTCGAGCCGGAGAACCAGGAGGAAGTTACAAGACTCCTGCGCAGGCTAAAGAGCTTATACCCAGCCAAAGACGTCTGGTGCTATACCGGCTATCGCCTGGACAAGGACCTGCTTCCGAGGGATGGGTCCCGTCACACGGCCTTTACAGAGGAGATGCTCTCCTATATTGATGTCCTTGTAGACGGCCGCTTTCAGATGGAACTTAAGGATATTCGCCTGCAATTTCGGGGCAGTCGCAACCAGAGAGTCCTGAACCTAGCCAAGATGAGGGAAGAGGGGAAGATGACGGAGGAGACATTTTCGCCTGTCTGGTGGCCGGTAGAAGACCGGGCCTGACAAAAAATTAACAGGACGCATAAAGATAACTATAACACGTCGGAGAAATAGGTCAAGAGGGCTCAAAACAAAGATTGGCATGTACTTGAATTGGTACAAATTGCATACAATAAGGTACAACTAACAACAAGATATTGCGGTTAAATAATATAAAACAACAATATATGCTAAAAACGAGGACGCAAACAGAGAAATTCATGTCCTTTTTGCACTTAAGACGGAACTTGCCCGGAATCTGTTGCGCTAAGCTAATAAGCTTCTTATGATGGGGGCGTAAAGAAGCAAGATCTTCAGAATCTTATGCGCAAGATGTGCGAGGAGGTAGGTGACATGAGAGAGGCATTCCAAAAGGCCTGGGCCGGATTCAAGGGCCTGAAGTGGACAGACGATGTAAATGTCCGCGAGTTTATTCAGAACAACTACACTCCCTATGAGGGAGACGAATCCTTCCTGGCAGACCCGACCGAGGCGACCAAGAAGCTCTGGGGCAAGCTGCAGGAGCTGCAGAAGGAGGAGCGGGCCAAGAACGGCGTGCTCGAGTGCGAGACGGAGGTGGTCTCCGGCCTGACCTCCTATGGCCCCGGCTACATTGACCGGTCCATGAAGGACCTGGAGCAGGTGGTCGGTCTGCAGACGGACAAGCCGCTCAAGAGGGCCTTCATGCCCTATGGCGGAATCAAGATGGCAGAGCAGGCAGCTGCCAACTACGGCTACCAGGTGAATGAGAAGTATCACAAGATCTTCACGGAATACCACAAGACCCACAATCAGGCGGTCTTCGACGCCTACACACCCGAGATGAAGACGGCCCGTCACACCCACATCGTGACCGGTCTGCCGGATACCTACGGCCGCGGCCGTATTGTCGGCGACTACAGAAGAGTGGCCCTCTACGGAATCGACTTCCTGATCGAGAAGAAGACGGAGGATTTCAACAACTGCGGTGACGGGACGATGACGGACGATGTGATCCGCCTTCGCGAGGAGATCGCCGAGCAGATCCGCGCGCTCAAGGGGATGAAGGAAATGGCCAAGTCCTATGGCTATGACATCTCAGGTCCCGCGGAGAATGCCAAAGAGGCTGTTCAGTGGCTCTACTTCGGTTATCTGGCAGCCATCAAGACCCAGAACGGAGCCGCCATGTCGGTCGGCCGGATCTCCACCTTCCTGGATATCTATATCGACCGAGACATCGCAGCAGGTAAGCTGACAGAGTCTGAGGCCCAGGAACTGATCGACCATCTTGTCATGAAATTCCGCATGGTCAAGTTCGCCCGCATCCCCTCCTACAACGAGCTCTTCTCGGGAGATCCCGTCTGGGCCACCCTGGAGGTCGCCGGGATCGGCATGGACGGTCGCAGCATGGTCACCAAGAACGACTACCGTTTCCTTCATACGCTTGAGAATATGGGCCCCTCACCGGAGCCCAACCTGACGGTCCTCTACAGCTCCAAGCTCCCCGAGAACTTCAAGGAGTATGCGGCGAAGATCTCTATCAATACCTCTTCGGTTCAGTACGAGAATGATGACGTCATGAAGCCGGTATGGGGAGATGACTACTCCATCTGCTGCTGTGTATCTGCGACGCAGACCGGTAAGGAGATGCAGTTCTTCGGAGCCCGGGCCAACCTGGCCAAGTGCCTCCTGTACGCGATCAACGGCGGCATGGATGAGAAGTTCAAGGTCCAGTGCGGACCGGAACTGGCCCCCATCCGGTCCGAATATCTGGATTATGATGAGGTCATGCACAAGTTTGATCTGATGATGGACTGGCTGTCCGGCCTCTACGTCAATATCCTGAACCTGATCCAGTACATGCATGACAAATACTACTATGAGTCTGCCGAGATGGCCCTGATTGACACCAATGTCCGCCGGACCTTCGCGACCGGAATCGCCGGTTTCTCACATGTAGTTGACTCCCTGTCCGCGATCAAGTACGCCAAGGTCAAGACCATAAGAGACGAGTCCGGCCTGGTGGTTGACTACAAGACAGAGGGCGATTTCCCCAAGTACGGCAATGACGATGACAGGGCCGATGATATCGCGGTATGGCTCCTTAAGACCTTCATGAAGAAGATCGAGAAGCATCACACCTATCGCAACTCAGAGCCCACGACGTCCATCCTGACCATCACATCCAATGTGGTGTACGGAAAGGCGACCGGAGCTCTGCCCGATGGACGCCCGGCCTTCAAGCCCTTCGCCCCCGGCGCCAATCCCGCGTATGGAGCGGAGCAGAACGGCCTTCTGGCTTCTCTGAACTCTGTGGCCAAGCTCCCCTATGAGTACGCTCTGGACGGAATCTCCAACACCCAGACCATCAGCCCCGACGCCATCGGTCATGATCTGGGCGACCGCAAGGTCAACCTGGTCCGCGTTATGGACGGCTATTTCGACCGGGGAGCGCACCATCTCAATGTCAATGTCTTCGGCACGGAGAAGCTGATCGACGCGATGGAGCATCCGGAGAAGGAGGAGTACGCCAACTTCACCATTCGCGTATCCGGATACGCGGTCAAGTTCATCGATCTGACCCGCGAGCAGCAGCTGGACGTTATCGCAAGAACCTGCCATAAGAAGATGTAAGGGATTGGTCCTATCGCAGAAGGATTTCTGCTCACACAAACAGGGACTGTGCAATCAGAAGAGGATGTGCTCTGCTGGTCACAGGCCCTGTTTTTCCTGTTTGAAGGCTGCCTGAGGATCCCCGGCAGGAGGGCCTGATCAGACAGGCCGCCTATGAAATGAGGTGAACTATGGCAATCGGAAGAGTACATTCCATCGAGTCCTTCGGATCTGTGGACGGACCCGGAATCCGCTACATTATCTTTCTCCAGGGCTGTCATATGCGCTGCCGTTACTGTCACAATGTGGACACCTGGGATATGGATGATGTGAAAAACTATCATGAGAAAGAGGCCTCTGTCCTCTTGGACCAGGCCGAGCGCTACCGGAGTTACTGGGGAGAGGATGGGGGGATTACCGTCTCCGGCGGAGACCCCCTTCTGCAGATTGACTTTCTGATCGAACTCTTCCGGCAGGCCAAGGAGAGGAAGATTGGCACCTGTATCGACACCTCTCTCAACCCCTTTCGCCGAGAGGAACCCTTTTTCAGTAAATTTCGAGACCTGATGTCTGACACAGACCTGCTCCTGGTGGACATCAAGCACATTGACCCTGCCAGACACAAGTGGCTGACCGGGCAGGATAACGCCAATATCCTGGACGGGATCCGCTATCTGGACTCCATTCACAAGCCCATCTGGATCCGCCAGGTCCTGGTGCCCGGGATTACCGATCAGGATGCCGACCTCTATCGGACCCGGGACTTCATTGCCTCCCTGTCCAATGTCGAAAAGGTGGAAGTCCTTCCCTATCATACCTTGGGACTCTATAAGTGGGAGGAACTCGGAATGAAGAACAGCCTGGCCGACGTGGAGCCCCCGACCAGGGAGCAGACGGAGCGGGCCCAGAAGATCCTGCGGGGAGAGCCGGTGGACTGATGCGGGATCGATTCAGGGATGGATCCGGTGCCGCCGGGACCATTTTCCGGCTGGAAGTCTCAGCTTGCAGGAGGAAGGGATGCTATAATAGAGGCGGTTTGTGAGAGCGCACCGGTATGATAGGTATGATGTCCGGGGAAGGACCGGGGGCCTAAATTCCCGGCGAAAGGGGCAGGCATGAATACAGATTACACCAAGTATTTGAAATTGCTGGCGGAGAAGTATCCAAGCCAGCAAGCGGTCTGCAGGGAGATCATCAATCTCAACGCCATCTTAAACCTGCCCAAGGGGACAGAGCACTTTATGTCCGACTTACACGGGGAGTACGAGGCCTTCTACCACATCCTGAATAATTGCTCCGGGGTGATCCGGGAGAAGATCCGCATTATCTTCGAGGATGATATGACGGAAGCCGAGCGGAGAGACCTGGCCACCCTGGTCTATTATCCCCGCCGCAAGATGGCCCTGCTCAAGCGGGAGGGCAAGATCTCCGACGAGTGGTATCTGATGACCTTAAACCGCCTGATCTCCATCGCCCGCTTCCTGTCCGGCAAGTACACCCGGTCCAAGGTGCGCAAGGCCATGTCCCCGGATTTCGCCTATATCATCGACGAGCTTCTTCACATGCAGGCGGATGAGGACAACAATCAGGTGGCCTACCACAGGGAGATCATCCACACCATCATCGCCCTGAAAAACGCCGAGGAATTTGTCGTCGCCCTGTCCTCTCTGATCAAGCGTCTGGCAGTCGACCACCTCCATATCGTTGGCGATATCTTTGACCGGGGGCCCTGCGCCGATAAGATCATGGACCTTCTCATGGGCTATCACTCCCTGGACATCGAGTGGGGCAATCACGACATCCTCTGGATGGGAGCTGCCTGCGGATCCGATGTCTGTGTCGCCAATGTCCTGCGCAATAACCTCCGCCACGGCAATATGGAGATCCTGGAGAGCCGCTATGGAATCAACCTGCGCAAGCTAGTCCTCTTTGCCATGAGCAGCTATCAGGAGACGGATCCGATCAAGGCGGCTCTGCGGGCGATCAGTGTCATCGCCTATAAGCTTGAGGACCGGGTGATCCGGGAGAATCCGGCCTATGCCATGGAGGACATGCGTCTCTTCTCCCGCTGTGATTTTCACAATTATCGGGTGGAGATCGAGGGCAAGACCTATCCCCTGAACAGCCGGGATTTTCCGACGGTGGATCCGGAGGATCCGACCAGGCTCTCAGCGGAGGAACAGAGAATCATCGATGATCTGGTAGACGATTTCTCCGATTCCAAGCGCCTGCAGACCCATGTGGAGTTCCTCTATGAGAAGGGGAGCATATACCGGATCTTCAATGACAATGTTCTCTATCACGGCTGTATTCCCATGGACGAGGAGGGCAACCTGGAGGGAATCTGCCTGGAGGGGAATGTGTACCGGGGCAAGAACTACATGGATTATGCCGACCGGATCGCCAGAAGAGCCTACTACCCGACCGGAGACCCGGGAAGGGCGGGGGATTTCAGCCGGAAGGATCAGGCGGGGGACTTAGACTTTATGTACTTCCTCTGGGCAGGCCCCAAGTCTCCCCTCTGCGGCCGCCGGCTGGCCACCTTTCAGCGGGAGTTCATCGATGACCGGTCTACTTGGGAGGAGCCGACGGACCCCTATTACAATTACAGCCAGGACCAGCGCTACTGCAACATGATCCTGCGGGAATTCGGCGTCTATTCCCCCATGGGACATATTGTAAACGGCCATACTCCGGTCAAGACGATCCGGGGTGAGAAGCCGGTGCGGGGCGGCGGAAAGCTCTATGTGATTGACGGGGGCTTCTGTGCCGGTATGCACAAGACCACAGGCATTGCGGGCTACACGATGATCTTCAACTCCCACGGGATCCGGCTCAAGGAGCACAGGCCCTTCATGGGCATAGAGGACGCTCTGGCCAACAACGATGACATCGAGTCCAGCTCCAAGGTGGTCGAGCAGGAGCAGGAGCGGGTCATGGTGCGGGATACGGATATCGGCCATGGCATCGCCCGGGATATCGAAGATCTGACCTCCCTGCTCAAGATGTATCGGAGCGGGGCGATCGCGGAGCGGCCCGATTACGGGACCAGGACAGGCAAAGCATAAGACGGATGCCTTGCATCCGTCTTGTGCCAAAGAGGATTCAGTTGAGGGGGCAGCCGGTCAGGTAAGACCGGTTGCCAAGCTCTTCCAGGAGGGGGCCGGCATCGGGCTTGCGTTCGCCCCGGTTCCAGACGGCTCCATCGACCGCCTCGAAGTAGAGGTCTGTGCGCTTGACAAGAGCGCGGGTCGAGGCATCGATCAGGTCCATGATGCTCTCGGTCCGGATCTTATGGGAGGGATCCCAGGGGTTGTACCAGGCGTGGTGGGAGAGATTACAGGGATCAGGGTATTTGCGGATGCTGTCGCTTACCAGCATGCCTGAGACAACGGCATGGCCAAGGGATGCCTGCTCAAGCAGGCGCACGAGCTTCCGCTTGGCGACGGAGGGGTCCTGGAGGAGCTTGGCAGTGATGGGCAGGCTGACCAGGGATTCATATGCAGTCCATGACTGGAAGTTCAGTTCGGGATAGGTCTTTTGGATGGCCTCAGTCAGCAGGAGGGTCAGAAGCTTGCGCTCCGAGGCGGAGGCCTTGAAATAGCGCTCTGTGTGATCCATGAGAGGGGTCTGGTTCAAGTAGTAGCGGCCACAGTCGCTGTCGATATCTGTCTCTAAGAATACATGCAGGCCGAAGTCGTAGGCGGGCCGGCCAGCGTGCCTTAGGTGCTGCGTTCGGCAGTAGATGTAGGGATGGCAGGCCATATCCAGGGTGTAGTGGCCTATGAAGCCGCAGATATAGGCATCAGCAATGGACCGGCCCTCGTCAGAGTTGGTAATTTCCTCTCGGGCCGTCAGGAGGGCATCGAAGAAGTCCAGGACCCGGCTTCGGTGCATGAGCTGGCCTACATTCTCCGGATAGCGCAGGTAAGGAGACAGGGAGTAGAAGAAGAGGTCCGGTCCCTGCATGCCGATGGCGTAGGCGACGGGGTGACGGGCAATCCGGCTTCGTAAATCGGCGGGCATGAGGCTGGCAGCTCTCAGGCCAAAGATATTGTGGGTTCTCATTCCGGGCATAAGCGGCCTCCTTTTGGATGATTCGGAATCGCAAACGGATCAATGGATACGTCTTGCATCTATAGTATATGATTTTCGACTTCAATAGAGAAGAAGCCGGCCGGGATCAATAGAAAAAAGCACTCGTTTCTCCTATAATAGGATTCGTTGACATACGGCCTGAAAGGAATGGGTATGACAAATCTGGAATTGCAAAAACATGCGGTCCGCGTTCGAAAAGGGATCATCACAGGGGTTCATGCCGCAAAGTCCGGGCATCCGGGTGGGTCCCTCTCTTCTGCGGATCTCTTGACCTATCTCTATTTCGAGGAGATGAATATTGACCCTGATGACCCAAGGAAGGCGGATCGGGACCGCTTCGTCCTGTCCAAGGGACACAACGCCCCCGGTCTCTATGCGGCCCTGGCTGAGCGGGGCTATTTTCCCGCAGAAGATCTAAAGACCCTCCGCCATGTGGGAAGCTACCTGCAGGGACATCCCTGCATGCAGGAGACTCCTGGAGTAGACGCCTCGTCCGGATCTCTGGGCCAGGGGATCTCAGTCGCTGTCGGAATGGCTCTGTCCGCCAAGCTGAGCAGAGACAGCTACCGGGTCTACACCCTCCTGGGGGATGGGGAGATCGAAGAGGGCCAGGTCTGGGAGGCTGCTATGTTCGCCGGCAACCGGAAGCTGGACAACTTAGTTGCCATTGTTGACTACAACAATTTGCAGATCGACGGAACACTGGACCAGGTCAATTCCCCAGCGCCCATTGCGGACAAGTTCGCAGCCTTCCGCTGGCATGTCATCGAGCTGATGGACGGGAGCGATTTCGACCAGCTCAGGGACGCCTTTCGCAGAGCGCGGGAGCACAAGGGGGAGCCGACCTGCATCCTCATGCACACCATCAAGGGCAAGGGCGTCTCATATATGGAGAATGTCTGTGACTGGCACGGCAAGGCCCCCGATGACGAGTTGTATGCCGTGGCAATGGAAGAGCTGAACCGGGCGGAGGAGGCATTATGTCAGAGGTAAAGAGGATCGCGACGCGCGAGAGCTATGGCGAGACTCTCGTTGCGCTGGGAAGAGAACATGAGAATCTGGTCGTTCTGGACGCCGATCTGGCGGCCGCGACCAAGACGAGCGTCTTCAAGAAGGTCTTTCCGGACCGGCACTTTGACTGCGGAATCGCTGAGGCCAATATGATGAGCATCGCGGCGGGGCTGGCTACGACCGGCAAGGTGCCCTTTGCCTCTTCCTTCGCCATGTTTGCCGCGGGTCGCGCCTTTGAGCAGGTGCGCAACTCCATCGGCTATCCCCACCTCAATGTCAAGATCGGGGCTTCGCACGCCGGAATTTCCGTCGGCGAGGACGGAGCGACCCATCAGTGCAATGAAGATGTCGCTCTCATGCGCGCCATTCCCGGTATGACGATTGTCGTACCCGCAGATGACATTGAGGCCAGGGCGGCGGTCAGGGCGGCCTATGAGACGGACGGCCCCTTCTATCTGCGTTTCGGCCGATTGGCAGTTCCGGTCATCAATGACAGGCCAGATTATCGCTTTGCGCTCGGCAAGGGGATCCTCCTGCGGGAGGGCGGGGACCTGACGATCATTGCCTGCGGTCTGGAGGTGGGAGAGTCTCTTCTGGCAGCGGAGAGGCTGGCCGGGGACGGCATCCGGGCCACCGTGATCGATATGCACACCATCAAGCCCCTGGATAAGGACCTTGTCATCCGGTCTGCCGCAAGAACCGGCAGAGTGGTGACAGTTGAGGAGCACTCCATCATCGGAGGCCTGGGGTCCGCCGTGGCAGAGACCCTGGCGGAAGAGTGTCCCAGTAAGATGCTCCGCATTGGTATTCGCGATTGCTTTGGCGAGTCCGGGCCCGCCCTGGAACTCCTGCACAAGTATCAGCTGGACGCCGAGGGAATCTACCGTCAGATCAAAAACTGGGTGTGACATCATATGAAACTTCGATTTCGAGAAAAGAGACTGAGCCCGGAATTGCGCAAGCGCTTGACCATTCTGGGCCTGGTCTTTCTCTCTTCTCTGCTCTTTTTCTTCTTCCTCTTTAATTTTCACAAGAGGTCAAAGGCGGCTCCCATGGCAGGACCCAAACTGCCCGGGATCACAGTGGAATTCGGGGGACGGCAGATCAACCGTCTCTATGGCTATACGACTGCCATGGACGGAAGTTATATGCGGGGGACGATCACGCCCCTGACGGACAGTGATCGGCTCCGGCTTGCCATTGAGAGCTATGGGAGGACGGTCAAGAGCCTGGGCTATGAGCTCCGGTCCGGGGATGGACAGAGACAGCTGGCGGACGGGCCGGCCGACCTGGAGTCCGGGGCAAACGGCCTGTCGGCGACGGTCGACCTGTCCGGGAGGCTGGAAGAAGAGACAGAGTACTTACTGGTACTGACTCTGGAACTGAGCGGGTCCAATGAGAAGATCTGCTACTACACCCGTGTCCTCAAGTCGAAGACGGACCATGTGCGGGAGATCCTGGATTTCGCCGGGGATTTTCAGGAAAAGAGCCTGACGGACCGGTACACAGACCTGGCCGTCTACTTAAATGATCCCGGCAAGGCGGTCAGCTCGGCAGACCTTTCGGATGTGAACCTGGACTCGGGAATCAGTCAGATCGGTTACGGCTCGCTGAAAGCCGGCCGGCTGGGAGAGACGGAGTTCTCTTTCACAGATGTCAACGCCAACTACAGTATGCTGGAGAGCCATTTCATTTTAAAGAAAGAGGATGAGGGGGTGAGCCGCTACTTTGATGTCCGGGAGTATTTCCGAATTCGCTACAAGTCCAAGCGCATGGATCTGATGGACTATCAGAGGCGGATGGAGCCGATCCAGACGCCGGGAAATATCAGCGTGACGGACGCTAAGCTGAATCTGGGTCAGGGAAACGCGAGCCTCAACTACCTGGCCAATGAGACCGGGACCCTGATTTGCTTTGTGTCCGGAGGGGATCTCTTTGAGTACGACCAGGAGAAGGAGAGTCTCAAGCGGGTCTTCTCCTTCCGGGATGACTCGAATCTGACGGATCCCCGTGGAAATCACGCGGAACACGAAATCAAGCTGCTCAATGTGGATGAGGCGGGAACCATGGACTTTGTCGTCTATGGATACATGAATGCCGGCGCTCACGAGGGCCAGGTCGGCATTAACCTCTACCATTACGACTCAGTGACAGGACAGACCCAAGAGAGGGCATTTGTAAGAAGCAGCAAGTCCTATCAGATTCTGAGGGCCTCTTTCTCAGACCTCCTCTACATGAACGGGAGGCAGGAATTCTACCTGATGATGGGCGGCACAGTGATGAAGATCCACCTGAAGCAGGGCAAGACAGAGGAACTGCTGCGGGATGTGAAAATGGGCCAGTACCAGGTGTCGCAGTCCGGCCGCTATCTGGCCTATACGGATGCCAGGGAGCCGTCCGACCGGATTCATATCATGGACCTTGAGACCGGAGACCGGCAGGATCTGGATGCGCCTCAGGGGCAGAAGATCCGGCCGCTCGCCTTCATGGACGAGGACCTGGCCTATGGAATCATCCGGCCGGAGGATCGGGCCGAAGACCCTGCGGGGAATGTGACAAGCCCCATGTATCGGGTCGTCATCCGAAACATCCGGGAGGACAAGGAGCTTCTTAGCTATCAGAAGGACGGATTCTTCGTTGTGGACGGTGTCCGCAGGGGCACAAACCTGCTCATGCGCAGGGTCAGAAGGGAGAATGACCACTATACGGCGGCAGATTCCGACACCATTACAAACAGTCTCAGTAAGAAGGCGGATGCAGCGGAGGTTCGGGCTGAGGAAGACCCAAGTCTGGGAACCGTGACGACGGTTCAGTTGGTGGATCCGAAGCAGGATAAAAAGAACCGGAAGCAGACCGGTGAAATCAAGTACCGGGAAGCCGGTCTCCTGCCGGCCTCCAAGAAGGCGATTGTGCAGGCAGACCCCAGCGACGGGGAGACCTACTACTTTGTCTACCAGGGGAGCCGGGTGGACCTGACCACAGACCGTGTCGTTGACGCAATTGAACGGGCCGATGCGGATATGGGACTTGTGGTGGACAGTAAACTCCACTACATATGGCGCAGGGATAAGAGGGCCTATGTCGGTGCTCTGAGCGGCTTTGGCGCCATCCATGAGGCCGATCGGGGGGCGGATTCTTCGGTCCGGGCCCTGTCTGCCATCCTCATGCGGGAGAAGAGGCCGACCGAGGTATCCGCTTTGGCCGCCCGGGGCAAGAGCCCGGTCCAGATCCTCAATGAGAATCTGGAGGGCTTCCTTGCGGTCAATCTGACCGGAGCCCAACTCTCGCAGGTACTCTACTATGTGTCCAATGGAAGCCCGGTCTATGCCCTCCTGCCCGGGGGTGACACCGTTCTCATCGTTGGCTACTCGGCAGATACCATTCGCTATATCCGGCCGGGAACGGGCAATGTGATCTCGGTCGGAATGGATTCGATCCGCAAGCAGCTGGAGGCCGCCGGCAATGTATTCATCTCCTATGTGGAGGCCAAGTAGGACCCGTCCGGGGAAATGGACAAAAATCAGCCGTTTTTTTGGTGATTCTTGAGGCTTGTCATCTGTTCCGGTTCGCGTTATGTTTGGCATAAGAAGACTTGTCTTGTGGAGAAGGGAGGCTAGTATGTTATACCTATCGTCTCTGATGATCCAGATCCTGGATGTCTTTCTTCTGCTCGTACTTGGGGCCATCTACATCGTAGGGCTTTTGGCTTTTGGCCTGGCCTGCTACCGGATTCTCTTTCCGCATGGATTCGGCAAGGGACATGAAGTCATGCGCAAGTGACGGCAAGAACTGCATCCGCCCAGGAGAGGGCCCCGGCTGTCGGAAAAGACAGCCGGGGCCCTCTGCACCGGAGACAGAGGATTGATCCGATCGCTTGAGGGGGAAGGAGGGAACACGTATACTTAGGGCTACACGAGGAGATGAAGAAGGGGCGTATGAACAGGAATCGAACAGAGGAGGCTCGGATCTCCCCTATGGCTGACAGGCTAGAGCATATCTCAGAAGAGGACCTCCTGGGCCGAAGTCCCATTCGGACAGACTTGAGCGAGGTATTTGACTTCATTCGGGGAAAGACCGTCCTGGTGACCGGAGGGGGCGGGTCCATCGGCTCAGAGCTCTGTCGGCAGATTGCGGGCCATAAGCCGAGGCGGCTGATCATATTTGACATCTACGAGAACAATGCCTATGACATACAGCTGGAACTAAAGGACCGGTATCCCGGACTAGACCTGGTGACCCTGATCGGGTCAGTCAGAGACAGCCTGAAAATGCTGGATGTCTTTTGCAGATATGAGCCGGACATCATCTACCATGCGGCGGCTCACAAGCATGTTCCGCTCATGGAGGACAGCCCCTGCGAGGCGATCAAGAACAATGTGCTCGGGACTTACAAGACGGCCCTGGCAGCCATGCTCTTTGGGACAGAGAAGTTCGTCCTGATCTCCACGGATAAGGCGGTCAATCCGACCAATATCATGGGGGCCTCCAAGCGGCTCTGCGAGATGGTGATCCAAGCCTTCGACCGGATGATCAAAGAAGATACGGCGGACCGGATGCTGGACCTGGTCCGGGACCGGTTGGGGGAGGACGAGATCCGCATCCTGAGCCGAAAGGCCAAGGAGGCGAGGACTGATTATGCCGCGGTCCGGTTCGGCAATGTCCTGGGGAGCAACGGCTCGGTCGTCCCCATCTTCAAGCGTCAGATTGCCCGGGGAGGTCCGGTCACCGTGACGCATCCGGACGTCATCCGCTACTTCATGATCATCCCGGAGGCGGTCAGCCTGGTCCTGCAGGCGGGGGTCTATGCCAGAGGGGGAGAGATCCTTGTCCTTGACATGGGAAGCCCCGTCAAGGTTGACCGGCTGGCCAGAAAACTGATCCGTCTGGCGGGATACCGGCCGGATGTGGACATCAAGGTGGAGTACACCGGACTCCGGCCGGGTGAGAAGCTCTATGAGGAGAAACTGATGGAGGAGGAGGGGCTTCGCAAGACCGGCAAAGACCTGATCCACATCTGGTCTCCCGCCAGGTTCGATCCGGCGCAGTTTCTGACCGATCTAAAGCGCCTGCAGGTCATGGCCGAAGAGAATGCGGAGGATATCCGGGCCGAGCTTGAGCGGATCCTGCCCTCCTTTCATCCAAAGAAGAGCTCCCTCTAGGGGAGCTCTCAGACTGTAGACAAATATACATCTGTGCTTATCGTAAGAAAATTTTGCCTGGTTCGCTTAGAACAGGGGATTATACTTCTTTGTGCTCCTCCTTGTATTTGCTTACCAGTCGCTGAATCCGATCATAGGGATCCAGAAGCTTTGCGATGGAGTTGTCGTGATTTAAGGTGTCGATGATATAGGCGATGTACTTGCTCATGCCACAGCTGATGTAATAGTCACGGTTGAGCAGATCCTCACTCTGGTAGACCAGGTTGGAGGTCACGACCTTATAGATGATGCCGTCCTCGATGGCCTTGTCGAAACCGGCCATGCCCTTGGTGAACAGACCGAAGGTGGCAATGACGAAGATCCGGTTGGCTCCGCGGCTCTTGAGCTCGGTGGCAACGTCAATCATGGACTCGCCGGAGGCGATCATGTCATCGACGATCCAGACATCCTTGCCCCTGACGGGAGCGCCCAGGAACTCGTGCGCTACGATGGGGTTTCGGCCGTCAACGATCTTGGAGTAGTCGCGCCGCTTATAGAACATACCCATCTCAACCCCCAGAATCGAGGCGATATAGACGGCGCGCTGGGTACCGCCCTCGTCCGGAGAGATGATCATCAGGTGGTCATTGTCCAGCTTGAGATCATCGCAGGCGTGGCAGATGCCCTTGATGAACTGGTAGGCACAGGTCACCGTGTCGAATCCGTGCAGGGGAATCGCGTTCTGGACCCTGGGATCATGCGCGTCGAAGGTGATGATGTTGTCGACCCCCATGGACACAAGCTCTTGCAGGGCGAGGGCGCAGTCTAAGGACTCCCTGGAGGAACGGCGGTGCTGCCTGCCCTCATAGAGGAAGGGCATGATGACGGTGATGCGGTGCGCCTTCCCCTCGACAGCGGCGATGATTCGCTTTAGGTCCGCATAGTGGTCATCGGGGGACATGTGGTTGGCCTCGCCGCACATATCATAGGTCAGGCTGTGGTTGGTCACGTCGACCATGATGTAGAGATCCAGGCCGCGGACAGACTGATCAATCGTGCCCTTGGCCTCGCCGGAACCGAAGCGGGGCGTGTGCGCCTTTACAATGTAGGAACCCTCCGTGTAGACGGGCTCCTCATTGCTGTTGGCCCGCTCCGAGTCGCGCTCCTTGCGCCAGGTCACGAGCCAGCGGTTGATTCGCTCGCCGATGTCGGTGCAGCTCTTGAGGGGGATGACACCGAGGGGCGCAATCGGGTTGCTCTCCAGTAACAGCTTGTCGTTTGGCATATTTGCCTCCTTATTGTGGGGTTTGTGCTTGCTCGATTTGTTTGAGGACGCGAATATCCTGTCCATAGAGCCGAAGAAAAGAGTAATTGCTGGCCAGACGGGAGTAGGTTCGGTCTGAGTATATATCCCGCAGCTGGCCCATGTCCAAATTGGAAGAGATCACTGTGGATTTCTTCCGCAGAAGGCGCTCGTTGATCAGCTCGAAGAACTTGGAATCCGTGAAGGAATTGTTCATCTCTGCGCCCAGATCATCGATGATCAGGAGGTCGCAATTAAAGATGTTGTCAAATTCCCTGGAGGCCGCCTCATCGCGCTTGAAGGCGGCATCCTCGAAGGTCTTGAGCAGTTGGAAGGCGGTGAAGTAAATCACCGAGTGGGATCTTGGCATGAGTGCATTGGCGATGCAGTTGGTCAGGAAGGTCTTTCCCACACCGGGGGGGCCGATCAATATCAGGTTGCCCCCGTCCCTCGCAAAATTATCCACATAAGAGCGGCAGAAAGCAAGTGCCTCTTTGGCCGTCTCGTAGGAAGATTTACCGGAATCAGGATTGATTTTGTCCTTAGAGTAGTAGTCGAGACGGAAGTGATCGAAGTTCTCCTCCCTGATCCGGTCTGTCAAGTGGGACTGGGCGTAGATTAAGTCAATGGACGCCTGGATGAGGCAGTGACAGCGCTTGCCGCCGATATAGCCGGTATCCCTGCAGTCAGGACAGTCATAGGGAGGCAGGAGGGCGTCCGGGTCGAAGCCGGCTGCGCGGATGGCCATATCCTTCTGCCTGCGGAGCTCCTCGATTTGCCCGTGCAGGTCTGCCTCCATAGCGGACCCGGAGGGAGAGAAAGCGGCGCCTGATCCCGCGATTCTGCTGCGGGCAGCCTGCATACTGACAGATCGAATCTGCTCGTCCAGCTCTTCTAAGACGGGAACCTTCTCATAGAGCGCTTTGATCCGCTCCTCCAGGATGTGCTGATTTCGGAACTGCTTCTGCTGGTATGTCCGCATCAGCTGGTCATATTGCGTATTGGTCAATGCCATGGCTTTTTCCTTAGTTTTTAAACAGAACCTTCTTCAGGGCGTCGATATCGTACTCCCCCGGGGTGAAGTTGTGGAAACGGTTCTTTTGGTTGGCCGTCGCCTGCGCTTTCGCCGCCTGCATCTGTCCGGAGGCCTTCTTGTCAGCGTCTGTCTTCTGCTTCTGCGCATGCAGGGCATCCAGCTGCGTGATATCGGCGCGGCTGGTCACCCCCTGGCGGTACCAGCTGTTCAAGATGCTGTTGGCGTATTCAAAGCTGGGCCTGGAGATATTGGCAATGGTCCGGCGGCAGGCCTCCGCGATAATCTCCTCGCTGAATTTGAGGTCGTTGATCCAGTGATTCAAGTGCTCCTGTTCACCGGCGGCCAGGGACCGGTTCTTGATGCCGAACTCCCGCATGATGGTGCGGTAGACGGAAGACCGGGCCTCGTTGGCCTGCTTGGCATCTTCCGGACGGCAGATCTTTTGGTCTGCCCAGGAGAGGGCAACCCGATCCATATAGTAGATGGAAGCGTGGTCGTTGTCGATGCAGTATTCAATTAAGTACTCAACCAATTCGGAGGAGAAGTGGAGGCTGTCCTTCCAATAGAGGATGGTCTCTATCTCCTTGTGGGTCAGGGGCCGTCCAAAATAGGTCTGGGCGACATAGAGCAGTTCGCAGACGCTCTCGTCAGAGGAGAAGGCATTGATCTGCTCAGGACTGTAGCCGGGGCGGTCATTGATGTCGGGATAGGCAGGGGCGCCAGGGACGGTGTCCGAGGAATCTGCGTTGAGGCGATCCTCACTGCCGGGGGTCCCCTGCCGATCCTGCAGATTGATCATGCAGATTCCGGTCAGCTGGTCCCGGTCATTGTACTCCTGACGCAGAATCCGGACAGACTCCCAGTAAGAGAGCGCCCGGCGCACATCCTTCTCGGTCAGGTTCAGATGGTCTGCAATGCTTGGAACAGACAGATCCATATGACGGTCCTCCAGGCAGCGGAGGAGGTAGAGATAGACTTTGACAAATTCTCCGTTGGCGTCCTTCATATAGGAATCAATAAATGCGTTCGGGACACAGGTTACCTGCCTGCCCTCGCTCATATGAATCTTCACATCTGACATAAGATAACTTCCCCATCGTCCGCTCATACAAACACGCCTGCGATTATATCACAGAGCAGGGAGCTAAAAAAGCCGCAAAGTCCCTGCCCGGGGGCAAGAGACGGACTTGTGCATACTGTGGATAAGCCTCGGGACAGGCCATATTACAGCATAAAAAATCCACACTCGCCTGTGGACAAGTTCCGTCAGCCGGGTGTGGAGTCTGTGGATAAGTCTTACTTGAGCAGGTCTTCTCCGATCTGCACGACATTTCCGGCCCCCATGGTTATCAACAGGTCACCGTCGACAGAATTTTTTCGTAAATAATTTTCAATCTCCTCGAAGGAGGGGAAATAAAGGCAGTCGACTCCGGCGGCATCCAGCCGTTTCTTGATATCCAGGGAGCTGACCCCATAGATGTCCTTCTCTCTGGCGGCATAGATATCGGCCAAGATAACCCGGTCCGCGGAGGACAGGGCCTGGGCAAAATCCTCCAGAAAAGCCTTGGTCCTGGTATAGGTGTGGGGCTGGAAGACGACGACGATCCGCTTGTGGGGATAGTTCTTGGCGGCGGCCAGAGAAGCGCGGATCTCTGTGGGATGGTGGGCGTAGTCATCGATGATGGTTGCCCCGTGAAACCGCCCCTTATACTGGAAGCGGCGGTCCGCCCCGTGGAAGGCGGCAAAGCCCTGGCGGATTTCATCCTCGCTCAATCCCATCCGATGGGCCACGGCAAGGACTGCGAGGGCGTTGCCGATATTGTGACGGCCGGGAACATGCAGCTGAATCGGGGGAAGAGCCCGGCCGCGGTAGTAGGGGACAAAGCAGGCACAGCCGAGCGAATCGTAGGAGATCTGACCGGGGTGCCAGTCATCGGTATCGGAGAAACCGTAGGTCTCTACCTCAGATCTGACCTCAGAGACCAGGGCTTGCCGGTCAGGAATTTCTCCATTGATCACCAGAAGGCCGTCAGCGGCAGTGTGCTCGGCGAACTGCTTGAAGGAGTGGCGGATATCGTCCAGATCCTTGAAGAAGTCTAAGTGCTCGGCCTCGATATTGAGGATGATGCTGTACTTGGGATAGAATTCCAGGAAGGAGTTGGTATACTCACAGGCCTCGGCGACGAAGCGGTCGGAGTCTCCCACATGAACATTAGAGTGGATGGCGTCCAGGAAGCCGCCGACGGATATGGTCGGCTTTTGCGCGGACTCTAAGAGGAGCATGGAGATCATGGAGGTGGTTGTGGTCTTCCCGTGCGTGCCGGCAATGGCGATGGATTCGGAGTAGTGACGCATGATCTGTCCCAAGAGCTGCGCCCGGGTCAGCATGGGCTTTCCCGTGGCCTTGGCGGCAAGCCATTCCGGATTATCTTGGGAGATGGCAGCCGTGTAGACGAAGCAGTCGACGTCATCCGTGACATTGTCCGCGGACTGGGGACAGGCGATGCGGGCCCCGATCTGAGCCAGATGGTCTGTGATCGAGGAGAGAGATCGGTCGGAGCCGGACACGGTGAAGTGGCGGTCCAGGAGGATCTCAGCCAGACCACTCATGCTGATCCCGCCGATCCCGATGAAGTGAACGTGTATCGGTTTCTTAAAATCGATCTGAAACATAAGCTACCTCTTCTCTGCATGACTTGATGGTAACTATTATATACGAAGCGGTTCTTTTTTCACCTCTTTTTCCATTCACGGGATGCGGGAAGGTGATCCGCGGATATATGAGCGGGGATTGGGCGGGGATTGCGGAAAATAGATTGACGTAAATATCTCTCCGTGCTATATTAATTTGGCGATGGAAGAGCGTCTTTTTTTTATGCCTAATTTCGGGTACTTTCCGCCCGGGAGGGAATGAGGGATTGACGCGACAGCATACTCTTAATGAAATTGGAGGTAGAAGTTGTGCGCACAAGAATAACATTGGCATGCACCGAATGCCAGAGACGTAACTACAACACGACCAAGGATAAGCAGAACCATCCTGAGCGTGTTGAGACCAAGAAGTATTGCCCCTTCTGCAAGAGACACACTCTGCATAAAGAGACGAAATAATCTCAGCTAGGAGAAGCGCTATGGCAAATGAAGCAAAGTCCAAGATCGGTTTTTGGACAGGAATCAAGCATGAATTTTCCAAGATCACCTGGCCCACAATCAACCAGGTGTCCAGAGAATCGGTAGCGGTCGTTGTGACAAGCGTTATCACTGCTGCGATCATCGTGGTAGTTGATCTCCTTGTTCACTACGGACTCAATTTCCTGGTGAATTTCAATCTGAAGTAATAGTCGAAAGACTGTGCAAGGAGGAGAGCATTGGCAACGCGGCACGATACGGAACCACACTGGTATGTGGCACACACCTATTCAGGGTACGAGAACAAGGTCAAGGCGGATATTGAGAAGACGGTTGAAAACCGTCATCTGCAAGATCAGATCCTGGAAGTCATGGTCCCCATGCAGGACGTTGTTGAAGTGAAGAACGGCGTGCGAAAGACCGTCTCCAAGAAGGTTTTTCCCGGCTACGTTCTGATCAACATGTATATGAATGACGATACCTGGTATGTTGTACGCAACACCAGAGGTGCGACCGGTTTCGTCGGTCCCGGATCCGATCCTGTCCCTCTGACAGAGAAAGAGATGAGCAAGCTGGGAATTCATACCGAGAATATTGAGGTTGACTTCGGCGTTGGCGATACGGTCAGCGTGATCGGAGGCGCCTGGAAGGATACCGTCGGCGTCGTTCAGGCGATGAACCCCAATAAACAGAGTCTCACAATCAATGTGGAACTCTTCGGCCGTGAGACACCGGTTGAGATCAGTTTCACGGACGTGCAGAAATTGAATTAAGGAGGCATTTCCAAAATGGCAAAGAAAATTGAAGGATACATCAAGCTGCAGATCCCCGCAGGCAAGGCAACCCCTGCCCCCCCTGTCGGCCCTGCGCTTGGTCAGCACGGAGTGAACATTGTAGAGTTCACCAAGCAGTTCAATGCTAAGACAGCGAACATGGGAGATACCATCGTCCCCGTTGTGATTACTGTCTACACGGACAGGAGTTTCTCATTTATCACCAAGACTCCGCCGGCTGCAGTTATGATCAAGAAAGCGTGTGGCATCGCGAAGGCTTCCGGCGCGCCCAATAAGAACAAGGTCGCCAAGATCACGAAGGCGCAGGTCCGGGAGATCGCCGAGACCAAGCTGCCGGATCTGAATGCAGCTGATGTGGAAGCCGCCATGTCTATGATCGCAGGCACGGCGCACAGCATGGGCGTTGAGGTGGTTGACTGATCGGTCTGACGAATGACCCTATGACAGCAGATTGAAGGAAAGCGGTTTGCTGTTTCGCAAGAGAATTTGTGGGAGGGGATCTTCTCCCGCTACTACCACAGGAGGTAATCATGAAGAGAGGTAAGAGATACCAGGACATCGTCAAGGGCTACGACAAGACGGTAGAACTTGATAAGGCAGAGGCAATCAGCCAGGTCAAGAAGAATGCGACTGCGAAGTTCGATGAGACCATTGAGGTTCACATCCGCACCGGTTGTGACGGCCGTCACGCAGAGCAGCAGATTCGCGGAGCGGTAGTGCTCCCCCACGGAACCGGCAGAACGGTCCGCGTCCTGGTTTTTGCCAAGGGTGACAAGGCGGCGGAGGCTACAGCTGCCGGAGCGGATTTCGTCGGAGCTGAGGACCTGCTCCCCAGAATCCAGAACGAGGGCTGGCTTGACTTTGATGTCGTTGTAGCAACCCCGGACATGATGGGCGTCGTAGGACGTCTCGGCCGTGTCCTCGGCCCTAAGGGCTTAATGCCGAACCCCAAGGCCGGCACCGTAACGATGGATGTCACCAAGGCAGTCAATGATATCAAGGCCGGTAAGATTGAGTACCGCCTTGATAAGGCCAATATTATTCACGCGCCGATCGGTAAGGCTTCCTTCACCGATGAGCAGTTAGCGGACAACTTCCAGAGCTTAATGGATGCAATCGTCAAGGCAAGACCTTCAAGCCTGAAGGGCCAGTACTTAAAGAGCGTAACGCTCGCGCCTACCATGGGCGCGGGTGTCAAGGTCAATCCGACCCAGTTCGCTTAAAGATTGACATCCCATACAATTCCAGTTATAATGCGTAAGCATCTTTACCGAAGACAGCAGGTGCCGCAAGGCGCAACGTAGATCAACCTGCCGAGGAGGACAGCGGACACAGCCGGTCTGTGATACGTGTGATTATGTTCCTCACTGTCTTTGGACAGTGAGGTTTTTTCATTCCTCAATGTTCGGTTTATGTCGCAAGTCGAAATCTAATAAGGAGGAAACCAAAACATGGCAAAAGTAGAGTTAAAGCAGCCGATCATCCAGGAAATCGCTGACAGCATACAGGACGCCGCTTCTGTTGTTGTGGTTGATTACCGCGGATTGACGGTTGCTGAAGACACTGAGCTGCGCAAGAGCCTGAGAGAAGCCGGCGTGATCTACAAGGTCTACAAGAACACCATGGTCAGATTCGCAATCAAGGATACCGTATATGCGGACCTGGCAGATGTCCTTGAGGGACCGAACGCGATTGCAATCTCTAAGGATGATGCAACGGCCGCTGCGCGGATCTTGTCCAAGTTCGCCAAGACGGCTCCCGAGCTGGAGCTCAAGGCGGGTGTTGTTGAGGGCAAGTTCTGCGACGCCAACGAGATCCAGGCGATCGCATCCGTGCCTTCAAGAGACGAGCTGATCTCCAGACTGCTTGGAAGCTTCCAGGCTCCCATCACCAACCTGGCCCGCGTTCTCAACCAGATCGCGGAGAAGGGCGGAGAGGCAGTTGCCGAGGCAACGGAAGCAGAGCCTGCCGAGGCAGGAGCAAAGACCGCTGAGGCAGGAGCAGAGTCCGCTGAGGCAGGAGCAGAGCCCGCTGAGGCAGCAGCCCCTGCAGAAGAGTCAGCAGAGTAATTGCACATTTTTGTGTATGTAAGGAACCGGTAGCGGTGACATTCTAATTGATATGGAGGAAATAAAAATGGCTAAGTTGACGACGGAAGAGTTTATCGAGGCAATCAAGGAGCTTTCTGTTCTTGAGCTCAATGATCTTGTCAAGGCTTGTGAGGAAGAGTTCGGCGTATCTGCGGCAGCAGGCGTCGTTGTAGCGGCAGCCGGCGCAGGCGGTGCAGCTGAGGAGGAGAAGACGGAGTTCGACGTAGAGCTGACTTCCATCGGCGCAAACAAGATCAAGGTGATCAAGGTCGTTCGTGATGCTCTGGGTCTTGGCCTCAAGGAGGCTAAGGAGGCTGTTGAGGCAGCTCCTAAGGTGCTCAAGGAGGGCGCTTCCAAGGAAGAGGCTGAGGAACTCAAGGCTAAGTTTGAGGCAGAGGGCGCTACCGTTACTCTTAAGTAATCAGAGCTCTTTTGCTTTCCGGTCTCCGGCGGGAGACGATCAAATAAGACAGGCCGACCCCTGTGTCTTCGCACTTGCATCTGACTGCATGTGCGCGGGCGCGGGGGTCGGCTTTTCATGTCGGAAGGGCGGGAAGTGCCCCGGCAGGCGGCGGCAATTTGCGGCTTGACAGTCCTCGACAAATCGTAGTAGTATGTAAGTTGCACTATTGTGGCGCAATAGGCATATTGCGCCCTTTTGCAGTAACCTATCACAGCAGCTTTCTGCGGTGTTCTGCGGGATGCGAAGATTGAACGAGAGGTGAAACGTCAATGGAGAAGAACAGAGTACATCTGGTGAAATCCGGCAAGGGAGTCCGCATGAGCTACAAACGCTCTAAGGAAGTCCTCGAGATGCCCAATTTCATTGCGGTTCAGAGGGATTCATACAAGTGGTTTCTCGATGAGGGCATGAAGGAAGCGTTCGATGACATCTCCCCGATCGCGGATTTCAGCGGCCACTTGAGCTTGGAGTTCGTGGGCTTCCGTCTGTGTACAGATGAGATCAAATACACCATCCCCGAGTGCAAGGCCAGAGATGCCACATACTCTGCCCCTCTCAAGGTCAAGGTCCGTCTCTATAATAAAGAGACGGATGAGATCAATGAGCATGAGATCTTCATGGGCGACCTCCCCCTGATGACAGAGACCGGCACCTTTGTTATCAACGGCGCAGAGCGCGTCATCGTGTCTCAGCTGGTCCGCTCTCCCGGTATCTATTACGGGATCGACCACGATAAGATCGGCAAGGAGCTCTTCACGACGACGGTCATCCCGAATCGGGGCGCCTGGCTTGAGTACGAGACTGACTCGAACGATATCTTCTATGTCCGCGTGGACAGGACCCGTAAAGTACCCATCACGGTCCTCCTCCGGGCTCTGGGTCTGGGCAGAAATCAGGAGATCATCGACATGTTCGGCGAGGAGCCCAAGATTCTCGCCTCCTTCGAGAAGGACAGCTCGATTACGGAACAGGCGCCCCAGGGATCCTATGAGGGCGGTCTCCTGGAACTCTATAAGAAGATCCGCCCGGGAGAGCCTCTGACGGTTGAGTCCGCGGAGAGCCTGATCACGGGCATGTTCTTCGATCCAAGACGCTATGATCTGGCCAAGGTCGGCCGCTATAAATTCAATAAGAAGCTTGCCCTGTGCAACCGCATCAGCAACAGGATCCTGGCGGAGGACGTAGTCGACCAGTCCACCGGAGAGATCTTAGCCTCAGCCGGGACCACGGTGGACCGGGATCTGGCAAACCGGATTCAGAATGCCGGTGTCCCCTATGTCTGGATTCAGACGGAGACCCGCAATGTGAAGGTCCTGTCCAACCTGATGGTGGACATCACTGCCCATGTGGACATGGAAGATCCAGGGGCCTACGGGATCCATGAGAAGGTCTACTATCCTGTCTTAGAGCAGCTGATCCGGGAGAATCCCGACAGAGAGGACCTGCTTGAGGCGATCCGGCGCGATGCGCACGACCTGATCCCCAGACATATCACAAGAGATGATATCTTCGCGTCCATCAACTACAACATGCACCTGGAGTACGGGATCGGGAGCGATGACGATATCGACCATCTGGGCAACCGCCGCATTCGCGCGGTTGGAGAACTGCTTCAGAACCAGTACCGCATCGGTTTATCCAGGATGGAGCGGGTGGTCAGAGAGCGCATGTCCACCCAGGATGTCGAGACCATCAGCCCGCAGAGCCTGATCAATATCAAGCCTGTGACGGCCGCTGTCAAGGAGTTCTTCGGATCCTCACAGCTGTCTCAGTTCATGGACCAGAACAATCCTCTGGGAGAGCTGACCCACAAGAGGCGTCTGTCTGCCCTTGGACCGGGCGGTCTGTCCAGAGACCGGGCGGGCTTTGAGGTTCGAGACGTTCACTATACCCACTATGGCCGCATGTGCCCGGTTGAGACTCCTGAGGGACCCAACATCGGTCTGATCAACTCCCTGGCGTGCTACGCCCGCATCAACGAGTACGGCTTCATCGAGGCTCCCTACCGTGTCATCGACAAGTCAGACCCCAAGAATCCCCGGGTTACGGAAAAGGTTGTCTACATGGCGGCCGATGAAGAAGATGATTACCACGTAGCGCAGGCCAATGAGCCCTTAGATGCCGAGGGGCATTTCCTCCACAAGCAGGTCTCAGGCCGCTTCTATGAGGAGACTCAGACCTATGACCGGGAGCTGATTGACTATATGGATGTCTCCCCCCGCATGGTATTCTCTGTCGCAACGGCCCTGATCCCCTTCCTGCAGAACGATGACGCCAACCGCGCTCTGATGGGATCCAACATGCAGCGCCAGGCGGTGCCCCTTCTCACGACGGAGACGCCCGTGGTCGGCACCGGCATGGAGCCCAAGACAGCGGTCGATTCCGGCGTCTGTGTCCTGGCCAAGGCGGGCGGCCTGGTTGAGAAGGCCGAGTCCAACCGCATTGTCATCAAAACGGACGACGGCGGGAGAGACGAGTATCTCCTGACCAAGTTCGAGCGGTCCAACCAGTCCAACTGCTACAATCAGCGCCCCATTGTCTTCAAGGGCGACCGCGTTGAGGCGGGCGAGGTGATTGCCGACGGCCCCTCCACATCCCATGGAGAGCTGGCGCTTGGCAAGAATCCACTGATCGGATTTATGACCTGGGAGGGTTATAACTATGAGGATGCCGTCCTCCTGTCTGAAAATCTGGTAGAGAACGACGTCTACACCTCCATCCACATCGAGGAGTATGAGACGGAGTCCAGAGATACCAAGCTGGGACCGGAGGAGATCACAAGAGATGTTCCCGGCGTCGGAGACGAAGCCTTAAAGGACCTGGATGAGAACGGGATTATCCGCATCGGCGCGGAAGTCCGGTCCGGTGACATCTTGGTGGGCAAGGTCACTCCCAAGGGCGAGACGGAGCTGACCGCCGAGGAGAAACTCCTCCGCGCGATCTTCGGAGAGAAGGCCAGAGAGGTCCGGGACACCTCGCTCAAGGTTCCCCACGGAGAGTACGGTATTGTCGTAGACGCCAAGATCTTCACCAGAGAGAACGGCGATGAGCTCAATCCCGGAGTCAACAAGGCGGTTCGCATCTATATTGCCCAGAAGCGCAAGATCGGCCCCGGCGATAAAATGGCCGGCCGTCACGGAAATAAGGGTGTTGTCTCCCGGGTACTTCCGGTGGAGGATATGCCTTTCCTTCCCAACGGTCGTCCCCTGGATATCGTCTTGAATCCCCTGGGCGTGCCCTCTCGTATGAATATCGGCCAGGTCCTGGAGATTCATCTGAGCCTGGCTGCCAAGGCGCTCGGGATCAATATTGAGAGCCCTGTCTTCGACGGAGCGAGCGAGAGAGAGATCGGAGACACCCTGGAGATGGCCAACGACTATGTCAATGAGCCATGGGAGGACTTCAAGAGCAAATATCAGGAGATCCTGGACCAAAAGACCATGGACTATCTCTATGAGAATCGCGACCACAGAGCGGTGTGGAAGGGAGTTCCCATTAAGAGAGACGGCAAGGTGCAGCTGCGCGACGGGCGGACCGGCCAGCCGTTCGACGGACCGACCACCATCGGACACATGCACTATCTAAAACTGCACCATCTGGTAGACGATAAGATCCATGCTCGCTCTACGGGCCCCTACTCTCTGGTGACACAGCAGCCCCTGGGCGGTAAGGCTCAGTTCGGCGGCCAGAGATTCGGAGAGATGGAGGTATGGGCGCTGGAGGCTTATGGCGCAGCCCACACCCTCCAGGAGATCCTGACGGTCAAGTCCGACGATGTTGTCGGCCGCGTGAAGACCTATGAGGCGATCATCAAGGGAGAGAATATCCCCGAGCCGGGCACGCCGGAGTCCTTCAAGGTAATGCTCAAGGAGCTCCAGGCTCTTGCCCTTGACGTCAAGGTCCTTGACGATGACGGCAGAGAAGTGAAGCTGATGGAATCGACGGAGTACGGCAATACCAACATCAATGCTCTTATCTCCAGGGAGGATCGAAGCGCCAAGGCCAGGGAGGCCGGAGACAGGGCAGAGGCTCCGGGCAGCGCAGATGCTGTCAGTGAAGAGATCCAAGCCATGATTGACGGATCTGACGACACCAGGTATGCGGCCTTCGAGAATGCCGAGAATTTCGGCCGGCACGGCTTCACCAAGCAGGAATTCGATGCGGAGAGCGAAGAACTGGTTGACTCCGAGGATCAGGATATGGATGATGACATCCGGGATGTCGAGGAGAACTTCGGCGACGAAGAATGAGCAGAAGGGAGACCCATAAATGCCTGAAGATATGAAGAAATCCACGAACAGAGCGGCAGAGTTCAGCGCAATTAAGATTGGGCTGGCTTCTCCCGAGAAGATTCGTGAGTGGTCTCGCGGCGAAGTTAAGAAGCCGGAGACAATCAATTACAGGACCTTAAAGCCTGAGAAGGACGGACTCTTCTGCGAGAAGATCTTTGGTCCCACCAAGGACTGGGAGTGCCACTGCGGCAAATACAAGAAGATCCGCTACAAGGGCGTGATCTGTGACCGCTGCGGGGTCGAGGTCACCAAGTCCTCGGTCCGCCGTGAGCGCATGGGCCACATCGAGCTGGCTGCGCCGGTATCACACATCTGGTACTTCAAGGGCATCCCCTCTCGCATGGGACTGATGCTGGACCTGTCACCGAGAACCCTGGAGCGTGTCCTCTATTTTGCCAACTACATCGTTCTGGATCCGGCGGACTCCAACCTCTTCTATAAGCAGGTCCTGACGGAGAATGAGTATGCCGAGGCCAGGGAGAAGTATGGCGAGGGCTTTAAGGCCGGCATGGGAGCCGAGGCCATCCAGCAGCTTTTGTCCGAGATCGACCTGGCCAAGGAGTCAGAGGCTCTGTCCGCGGAGTTAGAGACCGCCTCCGGGCAGAAACGGGCTCATACCTTAAAGAGGCTGGAGTGCGTGAATGCCTTCCTGGAGTCCGGGAATGATCCCACCTGGATGATTCTGAATGTTGTTCCTGTCATTCCTCCGGATCTGCGGCCTATGGTCCAGCTGGACGGGGGGCGCTTCGCGACCTCTGACCTGAATGACCTCTACAGGAGAATCATCAATCGAAACAACCGCCTGCGCCGTCTGCTCGAGCTGGGAGCTCCGGACATTATCGTCCGCAATGAGAAGCGGATGCTGCAGGAGGCGGTGGACGCCCTGATCGACAACGGTCGAAGGGGAAGACCCGTAACGGGCCCCGGCAATCGGGCGCTCAAGTCCCTGTCCGATATGCTCAAGGGAAAGTCAGGACGCTTCCGCCAGAATCTCCTGGGCAAGCGCGTGGACTATTCCGGCCGCTCTGTTATCGTCGTCGGACCGGAGCTCAAGATCTACCAGTGCGGCGTGCCCAAGGAGATGGCCCTGGAGCTCTTCAAGCCCTTTGTCATGAAGGTCCTGGTCCAGAAGGGACCCGCAAGCAATATCAAGGCGGCCAAGAAGATGGTCGAGCAGCAGCAGGATGAGGTATGGGATGTTCTGGAAGATGTCATCCGCAACCACCCCGTAATGCTGAACCGGGCGCCTACCCTCCACAGACTCGGAATTCAGGCCTTTGAGCCTATCCTGGTCGAGGGCAAGGCGATCAAGCTGCATCCTCTGGTATGTACCGCCTTCAACGCCGACTTCGACGGAGACCAGATGGCGATTCACCTGCCCCTGACCGAGGAGGCTCAGGCGGAGTGCCGCTTCATGCTCCTCTCTCCCAATAACCTCCTGAAACCCTCAGATGGAGGTCCCGTGGCCGTTCCCTCACAGGATATGGTCCTCGGAATCTACTATCTGACCCAGGAGCGCGACGGAGCGCCGGGCCAGGGCAAACATTTCTCAAGTGTGAATGAGGCGCTTCTGGCCTTTGAGAACAAGATTATCAACTACCACTCCAAGATCTGGGTTCGGCGGACGGTAGACCTGCCCGACGGGCGCAAGCACACGGGTGAGATAGAGACCACCCTGGGACGGCTGGCCTTCAATGAGATCCTCCCCCAGGATCTGGGCTTCGTCGATCGAAAGACCGACGATGACTACCTGCAGCTGGAAGTCGACTTCATGGTCGGCAAGAAGCAGCTCAAGAAGATCTTAGAGAAGGTCATCAATACCCACGGGGCGACCCGGACGGCGGAGGTTCTTGACTCCATCAAGGCGATGGGTTACAGGCACTCCACCCTGGCTGGAATGACGGTTTCCGTCTCTGACATGACTATTCCCGAGTCCAAGCCGGAGATGATTGAGCAGGCGGAAGAGACGGTCGCCAAGATCACCCGCAACTACAAGCGGGGCCTGATCACGGACGAAGAGCGCTACAAGGAAGTGATCCAGACCTGGACGCAGACGGACAAGCAGCTGACGGACGCCCTTTTGGACGGCCTGGACCAGTACAACAATATCTTCATGATGGCGGATTCCGGCGCCCGCGGTTCCAATCAGCAGATCAAGCAGCTGGCCGGTATGCGAGGCCTGATGGCCGACACCTCCGGCCGGGCGATCGAGCTGCCCATCAAGTCCAACTTCCGTGAGGGACTGGACGTACTGGAGTACTTCATCTCCGCGCATGGAGCCCGCAAGGGTCTGTCCGATACCGCTCTGCGCACGGCGGACTCCGGCTACCTGACCAGACGTCTGGTCGACGTGTCTCAGGAGATGATCGTTCGGGAGGCAGACTGCAATGTCGGCCATGACCGCGAGATCCCGGGCATGTATGTATCTGCCTTCATGGATGGAAAGGAGGAGATCGAGAGTCTGGAAGACCGGATCACCGGCCGCTTCTCTGTCAACGAGATCCGGGATCTGGACGGCAATGTCATCGTAAAGGCCAACCACATGATTACGCCCCGCCGGGCCCACGCGATCTGTGAGAACGGGGTCGATGAGGACGGCAAGCCCATTGCCGGCAATATCAAGGCCAAGGTCAAGATCCGCACGATCCTGTCCTGCCGCACCCATCACGGGGTCTGCGCCAAGTGCTACGGGGCCAATATGGCGACCGGCCAGGCGGTGCAGGTAGGCGAGGCGATCGGTATCATTGCGGCGCAGTCCATCGGTGAGCCCGGTACGCAGCTGACCATGAGAACCTTCCACACCGGCGGCGTGGCCGGCGGCGATATCACCCAGGGTCTTCCCCGTGTTGAGGAGATCTTCGAGGCCCGCAAGCCCAAGGGTGTCGCGATTGTCACGGAGATCGCTGGTATCGCGACCATGAAGGAAGACAAGAAAAAGCGTGAGATTCTGATCTCCAACCGGCAGACCGGGGAGGAGAAGGAATACCTGATTCCCTACGGATCCAGGATCAAGGTCATGGACGGTGAGGAAGTGGAGGCCGGCGATCCTCTGACCGAGGGGTCTGTCAATCCCCATGACATCATCAAGATCAAGGGCGTCAAGTCGCTGCAGGAGTATATGCTTCAGGAAGTACAGAGGGTATACCGGCTGCAGGGCGTAGATATCAACGACAAGCACATCGAGGTGATCGTTCGCCAGATGCTCAAGAAGATCACGATCGAGGATCCGGGCCAGTCCGACTTCCTGCCGGGTGAGCGCGTTGACCGTCTTGATTTCGTAGACACCAACGAAGCACTCGAGAAGGAGGGCAAGGATCCGGCCGTCGGAGACCAGGAACTTCTTGGTATCACCAAGGCTGCTCTGGCAACGGATTCCTGGCTTTCTGCCGCCTCCTTCCAGGAGACGACCCGTGTTCTGACCGATGCAGCCATCAAGGGAAAGGTCGACGGACTGCGCGGACTCAAGGAGAACGTTATCATCGGTAAGCTGATTCCTGCCGGAACTGGTATGAGAATCTATTCGGATGTTCCCCTGAACAGCGACTATATGGCTGAGGAGTCCGAGGAGGAGATCCCGGACGAGAGCAAGAGTGAGCTGCTTGGCGCTGACGCCGAGTGAGCCATTGGCGCAGGTCAGTCATCTGACCTTATTTCATAAGAAGATATGAGCCGAGGGGCGGCCGGGAAATGACTTTTATTTCCCGGCCGCCCCTCTTTTGAATTATGAAAGACAAGAAGATGAAAGGTCCTCAATACAGAATTTCCAAACGATATACCCGCAAGGGATAAGTACCCAGCGACGTATGAAAATAACCGAATTCGATATGCTTCCCAGGCTCTAGCTGCTGGCGATTCAGTATCACCTCATTATATTGTAGGGTAAGTTCCGTTTGACCCTTGGGGAGTAGAGAACTATCGGTTGTATCGAGCGGGGAGACACGAAGCAATTTATTTTTTTTATCTACTGATAGGATAATTCCCTTGCTTCTTAGTAAGTATGTTCCAGACTGTAATTGGCCAGGATCTGCCTTTGGTTTTCTCGGAATGGCTATGATGCAGATAAGGCAGATAAAAATAATACAGATAAAACTGATACAAATCATCAAGAAAATTTTTTTATTCATGGAAGAAGGTCCCCTGATCGTCAGTGATAGAGGAGTAGCGCCATATCTATTGTACCATCTGTGTCCGACAATGAGCAGGAAATTTCAAATTCCACCACCAGACCGTGTTTTTATTTCCAGTATCCATCTTGCGGATCCCATTCAATAACTGGTTCGTATACATGAGTCAGGAGTGGTGTGACAAACATTTTAATCCGAGTCATTGCATCATTCATGGGAACCTGAATCAAAGCCTTTTTCTTTTTCAGGAACGAGTTCCACCTGGTCTGATGCATAGGATCATGGAGGAAATCATCGCTGAATGCAGCTGTGTCCATAGTCATTTGGGTTTTTCGGTTCGTGAATGTTTCCCTGACGGCATTGCGCAGCTCTTCATAGCTGAATGAATACTTTTGTGACAGCACATAAATATCATAGAAATCTTTGTAACGGCTGTTCAGGAAACCGTTTTTGACGATTGCTTCCAGCTTCTCAGCAATCGAAGATTCCAGGGAATAAGCCTTCACCTTAGGAGCTTCCATATCCAGGATCACGGGAAATTCCATCTCTATGGCATCCGGATAAATCACATCACCAAAGCCGATATCAATTCCGATCGGAATCTTTGTCCGGTCCAGGTAAGCGACTGCCGAGATATGCAGTCCATGATACTCTTTAAATTCAGTGATATCTTCCACTGAAATGGAATCAAGGTCAAAAGCAAGGAGCTTACGGCGAAATTCTTCAGCTTTGCCTTTACAGAAGCTGCATTCATGAAACGAGCACCTCCAGATAAGTTCTTACAATCGATTCGCAGCGCAGCATTTTGGCATAGGTATACAGCCGGTCGATCTGCCGGTCCTGTCTTTTCAGATAATTGCGTAGAACCTCTAACGTTTCCTCGATTCCTATCTTGTTACGGTAGTAAATGATATCAACGACAGTCTTTTCGATATTAAAGATGCGGAAGGAATCGCCGCCCTCAGTAATCTCAGTAACACCGGTGTCCATACGGGAAGGGGCAAAATAGAATATCTTGATTTCCGGCCAGCTGGGAAGAGTACTGACTTTCTTTTTCCGATTGATCGCGATATCGACTACATCCGGAAGGAAATTAGTAAGCTCATAATATCGGGCGGCACTCATCAGGCAGATCACACCATTCGGAACATATGCAGCAACGTTAATAAAATCATTCTCATCGCCTTTATATGAGAGGTTTTCGTATGTGGTCCTGTTGATGCGGTGCAGCTGATCGTTTTCTTCCATCTGGCCGATCTTATAGTAAGAATAACCCATGTCTTTCAGCTCGCCGGTCGTGTAGTATTTCTGATTTTCCTCAAGCGTGATCACAACCATCACCTCCTTATTTCGGAGTATACATCATCCCAATAAGAATTTCAATTAGATTCGGTAGATAAAAATAATTGCAGAAAATAATTGAAAATATGAAAATGTAGTGACAAGAAGAAATAAACGTTACGCTGCCGGATCATCGCGTCCGGCAGTGACACATTTACAAATTTACAATCGGCTAAAGGAGAAAACAAGAGGAAAAGCCGGGAAGACGCACTCTGTCCTCCCGGCTCCTTAACTGTTTTTACTCTAATTTTCCCTCCTGATATGCGATTCATGCCCCTTGTCAATCATGTATCAGATCTTTATTCTTCGATTCAATGATTGCCAGAAGAGCAGCGGAAAGTATGAAGAGTCCGGCAAAGAAGGCGATATTGGAGGCGTCCCCTGTTTTTGGCGCAATTGCTGTCTTTGGTGATGAATTCGGCTTGACTGGTGCACTCGGCGTCGGGATCTTCTTTGACGGCGTACCGGGTTTATCCGGTGTATTGGGTATCTCCTCTGTATTCGTGACGGTATAACCGCTTTGGGGATCACCGGTAATGCTTGTGGAATATCCTTCCAGCCTGACCTCCTCTATAGTGTAAATGATTTCATGTCCATCATGATCATCATACTTAGGGAGATTCGAGAAGATATGCGTCCAGTGATCAGACTTTGTAAGTGTGACGCTTCCTTTTTCTGTACCATCCGCCAACAATTTGATGCTTGCAGAATTCGCCTCTCTTCCAACCCAGACCTTCTTAACCGGGACAGAGATTTTTTCTGTGTTGGTGTTCGTAACGGTATAGCCGCCCTTCATGTCGCCGCTTATCTTAGATTCATAATTAACAATTTCATCTTCCTTAACCGTATACTTGATTTCATCCCCATTTTCATTAAACTGCCTTAAGTTCTCAAAAGTATAAGACCAGTGATTTTCTGCATTCAGTTCCACAGACTTGCCGGTATCTACATTATCGGCATAGAGATGAAGGGTCGCGGAAGTACTCTCCTTGCCAATCCACTTCTTGCTGACTTGAACAGATCTGGTTATCAGCTGATCAACAACGGTCCTACTTACAGTTTTTGTTGTCGGATCAAAATCCCTGCTTGAGACCTCCACGTCATCGGCCTTTTCATATCCTGCAGGCGACGCAATCTCACGAAGCAGATAGTCGTCTTTCAATAATCCGTCTATCTTTGCATGTCCATTCATATCTGTTGTCACTTGACCTACAGATGCTCCGGAGCGAACACGAATAATATCAAAGATGGCATTTTTTAATGGATTTCCATTGGAATCCGTTTTCTTGATTTCAATTGCAAATTTGTACCCTTCTCCGGAGCCGCCTGCATCCATAATTTGGTACTCAGAACTATGGGTATATTCTCTGGAGTCATTTGTAAAAGTTGCTGAATTTCTAAATTTTTCACCGGGAACCGGCTCATATGCTATTTTTACACGATAGCGAATCCACAATCCTGTTCCAGCCGGAAGATTGCCGATGTTCATTGTAAAACCGGACCCATGATATGTAATTTTATCCGTATACTGGCTTGTCACTGTGACAGGATTGTTCATTTTCACATCGTCGCCGGCAGGGGTTTTCTCCCACTTTCCCTGAAATACTTCCAGAGTTCCCGGAATATAAGATACACCGCTATCTAAAAGCGTGTCTGTAATCTTGGCATTGATTAGCTCCTTATTCTCCTGATTGACTTTTATTTGGTAAATTCCAACTGTCTTATCCTGACTCCACATCCAGCCTGATTTGATAATGGATTGTAAAGAAGCTTTCCCCGGTTTGTATTTAACAGGTCCTGCCGAAACAGTTTTGCCGTCTACTTTTAAATCGACAGGAATGTCTCCTGAATTTGTATGAACCGCGTTATCGATCTGTGCATTGAAGTAAAATTTACCATGGATATCTGAATGATTTTCAGCATAATTTGTATATGTCAATTGAACTTTTGTCGGATTACCATCAATCAGTTTCCCGGTTGCAATGACATCATTTCCATCTTTCACTTGAAAATCGAATGGTGATGCCGCAACAATCCCTGCCGGAAGCGTAATTGTTGTTGTATCTCCGGCGTGAACTGTGTTATTGGGCAGACTGTAATTAGCGTTAATCCGAAAGGCCTTCCATGCTCCAATTGGCTGTGTCAAAGGATTCCCAGCGGTGTCCGTAATCGATGCAGCCGTGATGACATTGCTTAATTCATGCGCAAATACAGGGATACTGATTCCCTGCAATAACATTCCCAGCACCATAAAAAGAGCTAATATCATTCCAAACCATCTTTTTTTCATAATCATTTCTCCTATTTGTTGGCAAGTATTACGGTAGATACTCTACTACATTTGCACACAATTTATCCATAATTTATTCGCAATTTGTTCTCAGATTGTACGCAAATTAAAAATCCGCTTTGGTCAAAGCCAGTTTACCATCGATGGATCTCAATCCTGTCCCAATATATTGGAAAGGCTATGTTCTGCCGTAATATAGCTAGCATGCTTTCCATTGCTTGTGAAATATATCTTTGAAAAAACTACGACCCTGGAACTGCACTGGAACTGAGGACGACCCTGGGACGACCACGACCCACGACCCGGCACGACCCGGCACCCTGGAACTGAGGGGAAATGAACTTGACAAATGATAGCCGCA